>CAZNUY010000020.1:0-10769 GCA_964576745.1 uncultured Candidatus Saccharibacteria bacterium
ATAAATACATTCTCATTAAATTTTCAAAGGACTTTTCAAATACAACGCCATATTTAACGGCGTGGTATACATACTACTTGAGGTAAAAATAAAGTCAAGGGGGGTAAAAAACCTTGTAGTTCTTAGCGTTGGGCTCGCTCAAAACCAATCCTTTTTGTTGGCTTAACGGGTTCATTTATTAGTTTTTCAAGGATGGAATATATGGAGTTTATATGTCTATTTTGAGCCTTTTGCTCCCTTTGTAATTCTTCTATTTTCTGAGCTAAATCCTTATTTGAAGCCAGTATCTCACGTATTTTAATAAAAGCGCGCACAATTAAGATATTCATTTGCACCGCTCGTGGGCTTCGAAGGACTGAAGAAAGCATAGCGACTCCGTGTTCGGTAAAAGCGTATGGTAGATACCGCCGACCACCTCTCCCTTCAATCTTTGAGATCGCAAATTGCGATCTCAAAGATTCTAACTCGTTTTTATTTATCTGAAACATAAAATCTTCAGGAAATCTAGAACGATTTCTTTTAACTTGTTCGTTCAAACGAATTACTGAAACACCATACAACTCAGCCAAATCGACATCCAACATCACCTTTTGTCCACGAATAAAAAAGATCTTTTGAGAAACAACTTCAATGGGAATAATTGATTTTTCTTTTTCTGAATTTTTGTTTAACATTCAGGAGATTATACTCGATATAAAAAGTAATCACAATTTGTGATGACATTTTTTATCTTGAGGTCGCAATTTGCGACCTCAAGTTTTCAAATCTTAATTTGCAATTACTTTTTCCCCCACTTTTCGATTGTGACCAATAGAGCAGAACCGACGAAGATTGATGAATATGTACCTGCGGCGATACCGATAATCAAAGCTAGAGAGAAATGTTCGGTCGCAGAACCACCGACGAAATACAATACCAACAAAGCTATGAGTGTTGTAAGAGAAGTATTGACCGAACGGACCAAAGTCTGATTGATACTTTCGCCAACAACTTCAACAAAAGGTCTTTTTGCAGAATAATTCCTGAGATTTTCTCGAACACGATCAAAAACCACGATAGTATCGTGAACTGAGAAACCTAGAATAACCAAGATAGCAGTGACGAATAGTGTATCGATCTCATAACCAGCATAGTGTCCCAAGATTGAGAAGACGCCGGTTGGAATAATAACGTCATGAACAAGAGCAACGATTGCGACCAAACCATATTTCCATGATGAGACCGGTTCTGAAACTTTCCTAAAGGCAAAAGTAATGAACAAAACTATTCCCAAAATAACCAAGACAATAGATACCAAAGCTTTCCTCAAAGATTCGGCACCTAAGATAGGTCCAATAGAATCAAACGTTTTGAGACTTGCAACACTAGTGCTTGCATTTTGACTATTTGAAATATTTGCCTCATCCATAGAAGAGGAAATCTTTAGAACCTCCAAGACTCTTGCTTTTTCGATCTGATCGATAGGTTTCATGCGGATAATATAACTATCTGTACCCGCTGGTCTTACTGACGCTTTTGCATCAATTGCAGAAATGGAACTTAGTATATCAGACTGAGCTGGTCTTTCATTTGAATAACTAACTTCGATAAGAGTACCGCCGGTAAAATCAATACCAAAGTTTAGACCCCATTTTACGAAAGAGAATATTGAAGCAACGATAAGAATGATCGAGAAGGTGTAAAATATTGCTCTGTTTTTTATAATCCACATGTTAGTACAATTTAAAAAATTAAATCTAAAATCTTAAATCTTTTTAAGAATCGATTAAGATTTCCAGTGGCCGAAGCCATTACTTATAAAGAAGGTGCTCAATCTTGTTGTGCGACTAGGAGAAATAGCATAAAGCATAATTCTAGAAGCAGTAATTGCTGTAAACATACTTACTAGAACACCGATAATGAATACCAATGCAAACCCTGTAACAACTGATGTACTACCAAACTTGTACAAGATAATTCCAGTAATAATACTCGAAATATTCGAGTCACGGATCGATAACCATGCACGAGCAAATCCTTCGTGCATTGCATCCCAGATGCCACGACCACGCGCTAACTCTTCTTTCATGCGCTCGAAAATGAGAATATTGGCATCTACAGCCATACCGATAGTAATGATAAAGCCAGCAATACCAGCAGCCGTTAGAGTCACTGGTATAAGCTTGAACAATGCAAGCATAATAACCGTGTAAACCCCGAGAGCAATCACCGCTACCAAACCAGGAAGTCTGTACCAGATGATCAAGAATATAGCGATAATCATAAAAGATATGAGGCCGGCTTTGATACCACCATTGACCGCTTCTGCACCTAGAGATGGACCGATAGTTTGTGTGGAGATAAGTTTGATCGGAACAGGTAGAGCACCGAAGTTAAGATTTCTGACGAGAGTCTGTGCCTCTTCCAAAGTGAAACCGCCACTTATGACTGCTTGACCATTTGGAATTTCTTCACGTACAACTGGAGCTTGGATAAGATGGTCATCTAGGAAAATACCAATGTAATCACCAACATGAGTCTTGGTCAATTCACTAAACAATTTTCTACCATCGGAATTGAATGTAAGACCAACTTGAGGAGCATTTGTAGTTGGGTCAAAAGTTAAAGAAGCACGGCCAATCATTGTACCGTTTAGTTCTGTTTGTTTGAATAATGCTATATATTCCCTCTCTTGAGTAGTTGTAGATGTAAAATTTGGAATATTTGCTTCAAAAGCTTTCATTGCATCTGCTGTTGCTACTCGAAATTCGAGCTTTGGAGTTGCTCCTATATTAGCAGCTGCTTTGTCTGGATCTGTTATACCCGGCATTTCGACAATGAGTTTGTATGCGCTCTCTTTTGAACTCAAAGATGCCCCCTCTTCTGTATAGACCAGAGGTTCACTAACTCCGAAAGTATTGACTCTCCTCTCAACATCATCGCGAAGAGCTGTCATAGATGCTTTGATATCAGAAGGGTCCAATTTTGACACATCAGCACTAAAAACTAGGTGGGAACCACCCGAAAGATCAAGTCCCAAAACAAAAGGATGGGAACCACCTGGCAAACTCGAAACATACACGAAATATCCAATAATCGATGCGGCCGCAAGTAGCATTACTGCTTTAGCTCGTTGTTTTAACATATGCGGTATTATAGCGACAAGTGAGGATTTGTAAATAGATTAAACACTCAGGATAATGCGATAAGTCTTTATTTTACCTGATCACGACCGTGGCAATACATCCTCTTTTTTTACCCCTTCGCAGTGCCACCAGAAACAAGACGTAGAATATTTCAATAAGGTGGCACGAGAAGAGACGGCTCTGCGAGTTTTCCGTTATTCGAGCAGAGCCGATCGTGGTAAAAAAAGAGGATGTATTGCCACGGTCGCGATATATATTCTACTTCCCCGCCCGCTTCATCAGAATTTGCATAGTCCGCAAAGAAATCTTTGCATCAAGAATAAGTGAGCGATTTTTGATGTAGTAGAGATCATATGATAATTTCTCTTTTGTGTCTTCGGTAGCAACAGCGTGATGAGGATGTGCCTCGTGATATATCTGTGCCCAGCCGAACAATCCTGGTTTTACCAAGTGTCTTGCATTGTAATATGGAATTTCTTTGTTATAGACATCTACCAAACCAGGTAATTCTGGTCTTGGACCGACGAGGGACAAATCCCCCTTTAGCACATTCCAAAATTGAGGTATTTCATCCAATCTTGAGACTCGTAAAAACTTGCCGACTTTTGTGACATATAGAGAAGTTGTGCCATTCTTATTGTATTTACCATTATCGTTTCCTGACATACTGCGGAATTTTACGATCTTTACAGTCTTTCCATTGGAACCAACTCTCTCCTGCTCTATGAATATTGAACCACCATCTTCTAATTTTATTGCCAAAATAATAAAAGGATAAAATATTAGAGAAATAATACCACCAAAGAAAGAAACGATTATGTCTATTAATCTTTTTAGCGAATCATATACTCTTCTATTCCCAAGTGAGGTGCTCGAATTTTCAACCAACCATCTTTCTCCAACCATCGAGAGTGGAATTTTATCAAAAATAGATTCATAAAAACGACTAGCATCGATGATCTTTATACCAGAAAAGACCAGAGAATAAAGTAGAGGCATTGCTGATTCGACTGACTTGTTGTGCAAATCTGCAATAATAATGGAGGCACCATTATCTTTTACTGCCTGACTTATATTTTTCACTGTTTCATCGATGGTCACTGATGGTTCAATGTGTACACAAAAAACAACTCCGTATCTGTCTCTAGAATTTATTTCTTCTTTCAGATCTTGGATATCAACACCGGTACCCACCAAAATTGCTTTTTGTTTCCTTGAAACGCTCAAAACAGGAAACATAACTACTCTCCAAAGGAATAACAATAAGGTTGAAACAATGAAGTAAATTACGAGATTGACTTTTGGTGCAATACCAACGGGAGCAATATAAAAGAAGACTATACCGATAATGATATTTATAATCTGCGCTCTAAAAAGTAAACCTTGGATCTGTTTCCTAATAAAAGCTACCTGCTTGTCATACAAACCAGCACTAAAAGTTATCAATAAGAAAACTACAAAGAGAATGGCAAACGGTGGCAGGTGCATCAGTAGTAAATTTCTAGACGGCATCTCACCATAACGAATAGCCAAAGACAAAATAAGGGAAAAAATATAGACCAATAAATCCCCAAAAACGAGTAGTGTCGCTCCCCTATTGTTTGCCGAATTCATGGCACAAATACTAACACTTTTTTGCACAAAAATCAAGTTGGAAAGCTATCTGTATCTTTGGACCATGCTTGGAATAAAATGCTTTGTATTATAGTCAAATTATGGTAATTTTAGAGTAATGAAAATACTTTATGTCATAACCAAGTCCAATTGGGGCGGTGCTCAAAGGCACGTCTTTGACTTATCGACCACCATGAAAGCAAAAGGTCATGAAGTCTGGGTAGCTCTAGGTGGAGAAGGTTTACTAAAAACCAAGTTGGAACAAGCTGGTATTTATACTTTTTCTATTGCACAAATGGGTCGCGATATCAGCATTGGCAAAGACGCTGGTTCATTCAAAGAAATATACAATGTAATAAAAAATAAACGTCCCGATATCATCCATCTGCACAGTCCCAAAGCAGCAGGTCTTGGTTCACTAGCTGGCAGATTGCTTCGAACAAAAAGGATAATTACTACGGTCCACGGGTGGACATTCAACGAGAGTCGACCTGCTCATGAAAAATTGGGTATTATATTTTTCTCCTGGCTAACAATGTTACTCTCTCATTTAACCATTGTCCTATCTGACAAAGAATTCAAACAAGCACTTCTCTTCCCTGGAGTAAAAAATAAGATCCGCAAGATTCCACTCGGCATAAAACCGATCACCTTCGTTTCTGTAGATGGAGCAAAGCAAACTTTAGCAAAACTCATTGGTATGGACTTAGTAGATTTCTACAAAAAGAATGTTGTATTGACGATTGCCGAACTCCACCCAAACAAAGGTCTAGTTTATCTTATTGAAGCTATTAACTCAGTTGTCCAACAACAACCAAACACCATTTGTCTCATTATTGGTGATGGTCAAGACAAAGAAAAATTGACTGAAATAATCAAAATCAACAATCTTACAAGCAAAGTTTTCCTTACCGGAAGACTCGATAATGCTAGTGAATATCTCAAAGCTTCTACCGTTTTTGTATTACCTTCCATCAAAGAAGGTTTGCCATATACTATATTGGAATCCGGAATGGCAACGCTTGCAACCGTAGCAACAACCGTTGGTGGTATCCCGGAGATAGTAGAAGATATGAAGTCTGGCATTCTCATCCAACCTCGCAATTCCAAAGAATTAGCCCATGCTATAGCTTTCATGATCGAACATCCTGAAGAACGCAAGCGTTATGGCAATGCCTTGAAAGAAAGAATCAACGATAAGTTTTCTTTTGGAAAGATGATAGAAGAAAACGAAGGATTCTACAAATTATAATTTGTACTTAATATAATTTGCAGTAATAGATTATTGTCCTTAATCCAGCAATCAAAAAAGCGGTTAAAAATAACTGCTTTTTTGATTTATTATTAAAGAAGAATTATTTAAAACATACCATCTCACAACGGAAATCTGGATCATCAGCCAAATAACCTCTTAGTCTCCATGTACCATCTGTATTTCTATCTATTTTACAATAGCCATAAGTCTGAAAATCAGCATCTACCCTGAACATTTCTGATGAAATACGAGAGAATCCACAAAATAGATAAGTACTAGGGGTAGTATAAGTCTGAACACCACCATATCTAATAAAATTCAAAGGGAAAAATCTAACTTCAGATATTGTCATTCCGCCCGTATTTGGTGCTTTCCACTCGGCTACTCCTGAACCATTATTAGCAAGAACATAACCAACTTTATCAGAGTTTACGCCTCTTACAATCAATTTATTTAATACATTGACCGTATCTGCTGATGCAATTCCGTTTGATAAATACAAACCTACCATACTAAATAAACCTTTAACATCCAAAGTTGAACCATTTGGATTCTGTGATCCATTCTCAATAGTTAAGGCACCTGTTTTTGTTTGTGGTAAATTTTGTTCATCTGATTCTATTATTGGCCTTTCGGAATTACATCCTGGTGCAGAACAACCTGCTGGTGACCAACTAGAAGCAAATACTGATAAGGCAAAAGCCCCAATAAATAGAACGGTTACTGATGCTACTTTTTTTAGTGAGAGTTTATTCATATTTTGCCTTGATTTTTTTACAACAAAAATTATTATTTGAAACAAGTCATTTGGCATTTATAAGGAGGATCATCGTTGTTGTCCCCGGAAAGAGTCCATGTACCATCATCATTTTTAGTTATCTGACAATACCCATCTGAAAATATACCCGCATTTACTCTTCCCATTTCTGACTCAACACGAGTAAGAGCGCAAAATAGATAAGTTGCTGGAGCTGTTGACAAAGTCACTGGTGCAGCTGTTTTTGTTCCATCTGTAGGGACCGATAATAAGAATGGTGTAACTTCAGAAACGGTGACTCCATTTGAAGTATTTTGTGCTTTCCATTCAACTTCACCACCACCTTTGTTAGCAAGAACCCAATTAGCCTGAGTCGAATTGGCTCCAGCAACTTTTAATGTTCGTAAAACATCAACGGTATCTGCTGTTGCTATACCTTCTACAAGCAAACCTTCTGATGTTACAGTTCCTCTTACATCCAAACTTGAACCATTTGGATTCTGTGACAAATTGCCTAGGGTAAGTGCACCTGCTTTCACTTGTTGATTGGCAGTAACATTGATTGGTGCACCTGTATTACACCCCGGAGCTCCGCAACCGGCCGGTGTCCAATCTGCAGCTATGACAGATAAAGCAAAAGCTCCAAGAAACAATCCTGTTACTGATGCTACTTTTTTTAGTGTGAGTTGATTCATAATTTTGCCTTATGTTATTTTTTAGTTGAATAATTGATAATTTCTTGTATCTTTGCCGCTTTCTCTGCTTCGGTCAAACTTGATTTGTAATTGTTTATTTCTGTCACCGCCTGACTTTTTTGTTGTTCTGTCAGTGTTGATTTGTAATTGTTAATCTCGACTATCTTGGGATCAAGACTTGGTGTTGGGGTCGTTGAAATAATATTATTGTCAGATTTGGAGTAAACCAAAAGCCCAATCAAGACAGCAACCGCAATAATAACGATAACAATTAGAATAATAAACATGCGCCTGTGTTCATGCTTAGGTATTGAATCACCAGGGAGGACACTTGAATCAAGAAAATTTTCCATTTGGTTAAATTATATCACTTTATGACAAGTAAATATCAATTACTGTGGATAAACAGATGATATGATCTGTTACTGAGGGCCGATAAATTCGTTTTTAGCCATATCTCGATGCATCGATCTGGAATATCTCTTTGTTGCCACTAATATCCCAAGAAGGATATACTCCGAAAGCATATGCGACCCACCGTAACTCATGAAAGGTAGAGGTGTACCTGTAACAGGCAAAAGTTGAATATTCATTCCCACATTTATCGCCAAATGGACAATAAAATATATAGCTACTCCAGCCCCAAATAGTATTTCAAAGTTTGTTGATCCATTTACAGCAATAACAATAATCCTAGTTATGAGTAGGCCGTACATGGTAAAGAAAATAACCACCCCAACAAAACCCCATTCCTCAGCAAAAGCGGCAAATATAAAATCGGTCTGATATTCAGGCAAAAAATTTAATCTTGATTGTGTACCATAACCGATACCCTTTCCCAAAATATAACCTGATCCAACGGCAATAGTTGACTGATAGGCATTGTAACCTGAGCCTCTAATATCAGATAACGGATCTATGAAGTTTCTAATTCGATCTTTCTGATACTCTTTGAATGCAAAAGACCAAAGTAGAACAAATGCCAATAATGCCAAAATCATCATAGAGAGTAAGTGCTTTTTTGAAACACCAGAAACCATAATCATGCCTAGCCAGATAAGTGCGATAATCATAGCCGAACCAAGGTCGGGGTGCATCAAAACCAAAATAAAAAATGTAAAAGCATAAAAACCAGACACCAATATATGCTTCAAATTGGCAATTTCGATATGACGTCTTGAAAAATATTTGGACAAAATAATTATCAATGCCACTTTTGCAAAATCTGATGGTTGAAATGATAAGAAACCAAGATCATACCAACTCTTGGCCCCGTGTGAAACCGTACCCAGAAAAGACAATGATCCTAGAAGAATAATAATCATTATAAATAAACCAATAATAACTTTCGTTGATCTCAGAACCTTTGTATCTAAAAATACACTTATAATAAAAAAAGCGGTAATAGATATGGCGATGACTATAATTTGGTGATATGCATAAGAATTATCATGAGAAAAGGAGTGCATTGTTACCAAACCAGCCAAAAGCAATGGTACGGTTGCAAAAAATAACCACCAATCTATCTTGGAATTACTCAATTTTCTATCAAAAAGAAATGTTTTGATTGTCACTCAACTATTCTGCCACATACAAGACTTCAATGGAAACTACCTGACCTTGTCTATTTGTGTTCCAAGTAAAAGGTGCTACTACAGTAGCTTTTGGCAAAATCGTGTCAACAATTGTCTTCGAGAAACCAATAGTATTGCCTGAAGCATCATGAAGTATTGCATAGACACTTATATCATTGAGTATCTGGAGACCATCATTGCGAAGTGATACCAAGAGCGATGAACTATTACCCTCTTCCTTGTAATCTGTTGATGTAACAACAACCGAAGATAGTGTGTCGGTTTTTTTATTCCAATCTGGTGCACCAGTAAATTCAAATAAAACCTTTGCTGGAATACTTTTGTCAACTTTGATCAGACTTGAGAAGGCTAGTGTGTTTCTATGAGGTGGTATTGTAACCTTGCCCTTCTTTTCGATAATCAACATACCATCTTTGTCATATAGTTCCATATGATAAGGAACATCCTTTGCCTCTCCTTGATTGTTTGGATTGATAATATAGGCAGCAGCATTATATACACCCGGTACAACATTTTCTATTCTTGACCAAGATACAATAGGAGGATCAAATTCATTTTGACAGAGTTTTGTACATCGCCCCCCACAATCAACACCTTTTTCATTACCATTCTCTTTGCCATCAAAACAAGTCGGAGCATCATAAAATATCAAGAAAGCTGGAACCCCCACAACTATAATCACGCAAACTATCAAGATCACAGCGTAAAGCAATTTTCTTTTTTGAGACCAAGAATCCATTATTTTGCTACAACTTTAGTGTTTGAATAATATAACCACAAGAATAAAACAATATTAACAAGCCAAATTGAACCAAAATGGAAAATAAATAAAACAAGATCAAGTAATATAATAATTGTTACTAGGTGAAGAGCTTTCTTGAAAATTGATTGGAAATCGACTTTTATCTTTCTAATTTTTTCGACTATCAAGATGATAAGTGAAATAAATATAATAAAGATAATTTTAGTGATAAACAAATAGAAAAACAATGAAATAATAAGACAAACTACCGCCAAAGGTATCAGCGAGCGAATAAAAGGAATAATGTCATTGACCCATGAAGAAATAATTTGTTTGCTAATGGTAAAATCACCAAGACCCTTGAGGGGTTGAATCCTTATTTGACCACCATTCTCCTGGAACACAAAATAATCCTTTGATAGATAGACCATGTTATCACTCGATTTGAATTGTTCTAGATTGAATTCATTTGTTGTGTCGATAGTAATAATATTCTTCTGGCCAAACTGTGACCTTGTCTCATCAATTATTTTTGATTTTATTGGGATAATATACGGACCAGAAATATTTGAAATGGCTTGACCATCTTTTATTTGAATCTCTAATTCAGATGGAAAAAAGTCTATCACCCGATTCAAATTTGACTGACTAGTAACAACAATGAATATAGGAATAATTGTTACTGACAAAACAACACTTATAAACAAAGCTACGACAGTGATGAGCTTCGTGAAATAATAGAAAGCAGACCAAGTGCTTTTTGACTCCAAAGACTTATAAAATTCTGGATCGTATATACTTGATCTCACTAATTTTAGGAATTTTTTCATATTTTATACATTAATTGTCTCACAAAAAGCCACTCTAATCAACAAAAAAGCCAGATTTTAATCTGGCTTTTTTGTTACATATATATTATTGATCAACTTCATCTTGAATCCTTCGTTCTGGCGGCAAGCTACTTTTGCCCCTAAGGACTATCATCG
>CAZNUY010000021.1:0-9905 GCA_964576745.1 uncultured Candidatus Saccharibacteria bacterium
CTGCGGAGCCTCTCAGAATACACATGTTCTTTGTGGCCATGGCGTAACTTCTACATTTCAATCTTAAACATTCACAAAAACTGGTTTTGCGCTAAGATAGAGAGGTGAAATTACAGGCAAAAAAGTCTTTGGGTCAACATTTTCTCAATTCTCCCCATGTTTTGAGCCAGATTATTGATGCTGGAGAAATAAAAAATGGCGAGGAAATCCTCGAAATTGGCCCCGGAACTGGTATTTTGACCCGAAGTTTACTCGATAGTGGGGCAAAAGTCACTGCCGTAGAAAAAGATGATCGTGCAATTGCTATTTTGAGCGAAAAGTTCAAGGTGGAAATGGAAAAAGGACGACTAAAGCTCATAAATGGCGATATTTTGGCAGAAAATAATGACTTTGTTCCACAAAACCCATACAAAATAGTAGCGAATATCCCTTATTATATTACAGGTGCGATATTGGAAAAATTTCTAGAAGGATCCAAAAGACCAAGTAAAATGGTTCTTTTGGTCCAAAAGGAGGTAGCGGATAGGATTTTGGCTAGAGATGGCAAAGAAAGCGTCCTTTCTGTATCGGTAAAGGCTTTTGGTGTACCAAAAATGGTCGCAAAAGTCCCAAAAGGAGCTTTTTTGCCACCACCGAGCGTAGATTCAGCTATTTTAGTAATAGAAAATATCAATGCCACTACATTTGAACAAAATTCAATCAATATTCCAAGCTTTTTCAAAATTGTTAAAGCTGGCTTTGCTCACAAAAGAAAATTTTTACAAAGAAATTTAGAAATTGTCACATCAATGGAAAATCTAAAAAATATTTGGGTCGGACTTAAATTAGACGAAAAAATTAGGGCGGAGGATATGACTTTGGATAAATGGATTTTACTTACAAAAGAAATAAAATAATAATTTTACTGTCCACAGAAATATTAATAAAAAGCCGTAGTTATTTGCTATAATTTCATTTAGTATGGCAAGAAACTACCCACGCAAACAGACGGTATTTATTTTCTTTATTTGTCTAATCCTCGTTTTTGGCACTTCAGTTCTGGTAAATGGCTGGCCTTCAACAAAAAAACAGGTCTCTTACAAGAATGTTTCAGAAAAAACTATAGTAGTCACCAGTGATGCAGTAGCTGATACTGGTGAACAAGAGTGGCAGAAATCATTTTTTGATGATCAAGCGAAGGTTAACGTAAAAAACGCAAAAGACGTACAACCAACCAAGCTAGCCGAGAAACTGACCCCGACAGATCTCTTTGGTAGAAATTTCTTTACAAAATATACAGAACTTCGCCAATCGGGACTCTCAGACAATGCAAGCGCAATTGACTCTGTGGCAAATGAACTCATAAATCAAAGCTTGAGTGGAATAAAAGGTGCCAATCTATATACACTCAAAGATATAAAGACAACATACAAGTCCGACGTAGAAACGACAAAAAAGTACGCCGAAGACTTGATAGCTGTACTCAGCAACTGGATGCCTGCAGTGAATGAGGTAGAGATTGTAACAGAAGCTCTAGAAAGCGGGGATATGGATTTACTAAAAAAGATTGATCCCATCATCGTAGGATACAAAAATGCCGTTAACAAACTCAAGACAATAACTGTCCCAGACAGTTTGGCATTGCCACATCTGGATCTCATAAATGGCATCTCTATGCAAATTTTCAACGCTGAAGCACTACGAAATGCCGATAAGGACCCACTCACCAGCCTCGCTGCCGTAAGTATGGAGGTCAAAAGTTTGGAGACGATAGCAGGTGCAATAGGAAGAATGCAGACAATATTTGCCAGCACTGGTATCACGTTCGTAACACCACAATCTGGTTCGATTTTGCAAAGCAGATAATATGACAAAATTTATAAACAAAAATACATACGTGTCTGCTTTTGGAATATTTATTTTTGTATTTTTCTGTGTTCTAGCAGTACCAAACAAAACGCACGCTCTTTTTGGTATAGCTGATACCAGTTTTGTAACTGTAGTTGGCGACACCAGCCCAACCGGCATAGACAACTACATCAACCACACTATGACCCACCTCAAGGATTTCGTCCTTGATAAGGCGGCGACTTTATTGGCAAAACAAATACTTCATCAACTAACCGTAAGTGTTATCAATTGGATAAATACTGGTTTTGAAGGTAGCCCTTCATTCCTTTCAAACCCTGGCGCATTCTTCCTCGATGCTGCCGACCAAGTGACTGGAGCTTTCTTGGCGACAAACGGACCCCTCTCTGCACTCTGTTCGCCGTTTGCAATAGATATTAGACTGTCTCTGGCTCTGACCCAAACATCACTATCGACACAAAGATATACTTGTACGGTTGGCAGAATTATCGAAGCTCAGAAAAATGGTCCGGATATAATCGTAAATGGTCAAGTCGTCCGATCATCGAATAGTTCCATGAACGGATTCCTTAAAGGTGATTTCAATCAAGGAGGCTGGCCAGCTTTCATCGCTCTTACAACCGAACCCCAAAACAATCCTTATGGAGCATTTCTATCAGCCGAAGGTGATCTCAGTGCCAGAATAAATGCAAGGCAAAATGTTATCCGCGCAGATTTGCAACTTGGTCAAGGATTCATGTCTTGGCAAGACTGCAAGGATATACCCGGCGGAACTATCGATCCAGAAGATCCCGATCAAGTTGCACAAGCAGATGCCTTGTCTGGAAATGGCCGAAGCACATCTGTAAGAACAAAAAACAATAAAGACGGTACCCAAACATATCAAACTTGTGAAACCCAAACCCCTGGTTCAGTTATTGCTGGTACACTTCAGACAAATCTCAATGTCCCTGTCGTAGAACTCGAATTAGCAAACAATATAAATGCAGTGATAAATGCCCTCATGACAAAGATGATTTCCACAATGCTCAATACCGGCCTCAAATCTTTGAGTGGTGGCTCTGGGAGTGGCACTTCATATACACAGGAAGTAATAAATGAAATTGGTTCGACCGAAGCGCTACAAAGTACCGTAGGAAATCTAAAATCATCAATCAAAACTTCACTAGATGCAATTCCAGAATATACAAACCAATACAAACAGGGTATCGACATTATGACTGCCACCAAGACTCGCTACCAAGCAATCCGTGCCTGCCTTGCAAGTCGTAGTTCAAATCCAACAAATGATGCAAGTATTATTGAAATTGAAAATTTCATTGCTCTCGACATCGATGGAATGTTGAAAAAATTACAGGTGAAGTACGACGAAGGCATGGCTGAAAAAGCAAGTTTGGAGGCAATGATTTCTGCCCTCGATAGGGATCCTGCAAATCAAATCCAGATTCAAGCAGGCAAATTTACTGATTATCTCCGAAACGGTGGCGCCAATTTCATTCCAAAAGTTGATGCGGCTGATATTGCTCTTCTTGAAGCAAAGACACTATCACAAAGACTCAATAGTGATCTGGTGAAGTATCAATTCATCTGTCCAAGAATATAAAATGAAAATTATATGAAGAAAGCAATTATAAATACAATAATATTCACTGTAATACTCGCCGTTGTTGTATTTGTGGTGCCACAAAATTTTGCA
Organism: uncultured Candidatus Saccharibacteria bacterium; assembly: GCA_964576745.1. Classification (GTDB taxonomy): domain Bacteria; phylum Patescibacteriota; class Minisyncoccia; order Phycocordibacterales; family PALSA-1337; genus C7867-002. Next base: position 3,545 of record CAZNUY010000021.1, read on the forward strand.
TTTGCACAAAACCCAGTTTCTGGTACCGCAGTTTCGACCCCATCAGGAAATCAAGGTAGCAGTCTCCTATCACAGTTCTTTAAATTTACGAACTTACCAGACCTACTCAACTCTGCACTTGCCTCGATCGTCAATTTGGCAGTGGCAATTGCTGGATTTATTTTGGGTATTGCAGCATATCTCCTAGATGTTTCTATTGGTCTAACATTGAACATAAAAGCCTTCGTCGAAGCCACACCAGCAGTGTACTCCGTCTGGAGGATTCTCCGCGATATTACCGGACTATTCTTCATCTTCTATTTGCTATATGCCGCTATCCAGATGATGACTGGTCTAAATAAAGGCCCGAGCTATGCGTCTATCATAAAGAACATTGTCATAGCTGGTATTCTCATCAACTTCAGTTTCTTCATAGTTAGTATCGGTATCGATTTTTCGAACGTCATTTCCCAAGCAATCTACAATGCTATGATCCCAAATCATACTGTTATGAAAATTGATCCAAAAACAAACCTGTCGACCGTTGTTGGCACCGCTGGAAAAAGCAATATTTCCAATATCTTTATGAATAGTTTGAAAATCCAACAGATATACGACATCAACGGAAACCGTCTTGGAACAAATGTTGCTGATCCTATAAAGATAGCCCTCATTGGCGTTGCGGGTGTTGTGATGATGCTGACAACAGCAGTCAGTTTTGTTATTGCTGCATTGGCCTTCATAGCCAGATTGGTCATTTTGATATTCCTTTTGGCCTTTTCTTCTCTTTGGTTCGTCAGTTGGATAATTCCGGAAGTAAATAAACACTTTAGTTTCTTCCAAGGACAGTTGTTCAATCAACTGATCTTCATGCCAGCATATCTGCTACTCATGTATGTAGCGCTTACTATAGTAAATGGCAGTAACATACTTGGGGCAGGTAGACTCGATGCCAGTGCTGTAAGTACTGCAGAAAATTGGATAATGCCTTACGTCCTTTTATCTATAAACTTTGCCATTATTATAATAATCCTAAATCTGCCTTTGATCGTCGGTCTCAGCATGGGTGGTTGGGCAACCGGGTGGCTCAAAAAGAGTATTGATAAGTGGGATGTGAGAAAGGTTTGGAGGGATATCGGAGGATGGACAAGCGGTACCATAGGAACTAATACTGCTGGAAGATTAGCATCGAAAGCTGATAATTGGCTGAGTAATACTCGTCCAGGAAATTCATTGGCTGGAAGATCATTGCGCAACATAACAACTGGAGCTGTTGCTTCATCAAAATTTGGCGGTTCAAGAAAATATAGTGATATTGCAGATGCTGCAAAAGAACGTGGTAAAAAAGATGCTGAAATAAGAAGAAATATTGATTTTAAAAATACATTTAAAGAGTCGAAATCCCAACCATTTACACCAGCACAGTTTAGTAAACTAAAAGGATCACTGAAGCTTATGTCGTGGAAAGAAAAGTTAGCACTAGGCTCAAAGACTTTTAAAGACGAGACACTCATTAAACATCTGAGCGCAGACGATTTTAAAAACATCAAAGAAGACAAGGAAGGTAATTTCTCAGAAAAAGACAAGTCCGAAATATCAGACTTGAGGTATTCAGTACTTGAAAAAGCAATTACCGCTGGCGAAACGGATGTAATTAAACACATGATTAACAATATGGATGGAAAAGATTTGCTTAAAGCAAACAATAAAATACGTACTAACCCACAAACCATTGAGCACATGAAAATATCACAGCTCAAGGTTATGGGTGAGGAGGGTCTCGATACTGCCACCAAAAATGCAATCAAAGCCGAGATCAATCTTGGTGGCCCAGGCTCTCACCCTGCGTATGGTTGGATAAATAAAAATTGGTAAAATAATCATGACAATTCAAAACTTTAATCCTGTGATCGCGCTAGCATCAGACCCAATAATTTTCGACTTAAGCGAAAAGATCGGGAAGAGTTTTGATTTACACATAGACCAGATCGGCGAATTAGATTCTGCAATAAGAGAAATACTTAAAGGAACTATTGATCCTTCCAAATTTAATGATCGCATTATACAAAAATTAGAAATAAGTCGTGGCTTGGCAGATAAAATAGTAGAAAAAATAAATGTTGAACTTCCACCAATTATAAAAAGTAAAATCTTTGAAGGGCCCAACCAGCCAACAGCAGAATCTAAACAAGTTGTCCAAAACAACCAGATTCCAACCACACCTGTACCCTCCTCACCTCACGCCGATCTCGAGCAAGCAGGGGATTTCAAGATCGAAAATGAAGCTAGTACAGACAACAGTTATTCACTCAAAAGTACTCAGAGAAAGTCGACTTTTGTTATAGAACCAAAAAAGGAACAACCGATGTCTAAACTTGCTGATATGGCTATGTTCATCCCCAAAACCGAAGAGACCGAACAACTACCAAAGGCAGAACCGGAAAAGCCAACTCTAGCTCAAGAAACAGTACCGACTAACGTTGAACAATCTACACAAGAAACAAAGCCGGTCAGCACCCACACAGAACAGATTGTTAGAGAATATCCTATACAAAAAACACCCGAACCTAATTACGAACCAAAAAAGGATAGTGTGCCTGCTTTTGATCCAAAAAACTTCTACAACTTCAGTAATATCGAAACGGACAGCAATATAGCAAAAATTGAGAATGAATTTAAAAAAGATAATGTAAAAGAAAACGATACAAAAGCAGACAATAATCTAAAGTCAGATTCTGTTACTGACAGCGGTCAAGTTTTTCAAAAAAGCGCTTCGCAAATTCATTATGAGAAAGAAGCCAAGAACAAACATTCAAAAATGTCAGCTTCTCAGTCATATCAACCAAAGATTAAAGAATTTGTAAAAACTGACACAACACAAAAGGATATCGATGCGGAAAAAATTAAAAATGATATAGAAAAAGAAAATACAGCATTGATCGATGAATTAATCGCGCATCCAAAACCAGTAATTACTACCACCGCCGAGGTTAAACAAATGGAACCAGAAAAGACTTCTGTTGTAACAGAAAAAACAGCAGTTGTAACAGAAAACAAGAAAACCGTTGAAGCTCCGATAAATCTACCCGTTGAACCAGTTACACCAGTTATTAATCTCGTTAATAATCCAGTTGCAGATACTAAGACCGAAAAACCTGTTGAGTTCAAAGAAAATAAAGAGTTATCAACAAAAGAATTTTCTGCGAAAGATATTTCAACAAATGCTATTCTCACTAAGAAGGAAGAATCTGTTGCTAATAAATTTGTAAGTGCCTTTGATAATAAAGTCGAGGAGACGAAAGGGGAAATTGAGACAAAAGTGGCAAAAGTGGAAACAGCTCCGATCATTATTCCAGCCATTGATCCCGATGTTCCACCACTTGTTAATCTCATTAATCGACCGACAATTTCTGCGGAAGAGCTTCCTGTAAAAAAGATTCCAACAAAAACTGCTCCGACAGAAAACACTCCGGCAAACAACATGCCGTCAGTAAGTATTTCAACCAGCAAAGTCCCAACAAATGAAGACATCAGGAGAGATATACGCTCGAAGGTCTCAGAATTCAACCCAACAACCAAATGGGCTTCATCAATACCAACCACCCCAACGACAAATATTGAAAGCCGACCAAAAGAAAACCTAACAATATCAAACGAAAACAATAAATTAACAGAAAATGCACCTCTTAACGATTTTACTCTTCCGAAAGAGATAAAACCTTCCGTAACACCGATAGAGATAAAACCAAAACCAATCGTTCCACCACCAATAAGCAGGCCAAAAGGTTTTGATCCTTACCGCGAAGCATTACAATAAACACACAAAACGAGACACGAACGGTCTCTTTGAGTTATAATAGATTCAAATGCGATTTCAAGTTCCTCAATTCATAGAAGTAGAAGATAAGATCTTTGGACCATTGACCCTCAAGCAATTCATATACATGGTTGGTGGGGGAGGATTATCTTTCATGATATATGTCTTTCTAGACAGCCTGATCCTTGCATTCATCCCAATGGCCATAATTATGAGCGTCTCAGCGACATTGGCTTTCTTCAAAATAAACAACAAACCATTTATTGAGGTTGTCGAGGCGGCTTTTCACTACTATATAGGTAGTAAACTTTACATTTGGAAAAAAGAAGAAAAAGTAACCAAACACAAGCAAGTAGAGGATACGAGCAATTTTGCTTCTATTATGGTTCCCAAGATTTCTGACAGCAAACTCAAGGATTTGACATGGTCTCTAGATATCAAAGAAAGTATGTACTCAAATCAAAATCAAAAATAATGGCCACCGCATCAAAAACAACTCAAGAATTTGTACCAATCCAAGAAATCCGAGATGGTATTATAATCCTCAAAAATGGAGGTATGCGAAGTGTTGTCTTGGCATCTTCACTCAATTTCGCTTTGAAATCACAAGACGAACAAGCGTCCATATTATTACAATTCCAAAATTTCTTAAATTCACTTGATTTTTCTATTCAGATTTTTATCCAATCAAAAAAGCTCGATATACGACCATATGTGGCCCTACTCGAAGATCGCTACAAAGATCAAGTAGGGGAATTGATGAAGATTCAAGTCCGCGAATACATAGAATTCATCAAAACCTTTGTCGAAAATACAAATATCATGTCAAAAAGCTTCTTTGTTGTCGTCCCTTACGATCCGATACCAGTCAATATTTCCAACAACCCCATTTCCAGAATGTTACCAGGAAAAAACAAAGGTAAATCAAAACAAGAAACAGCCGACGAGCAGTTCCGAGAATCCAAAAGTCAGCTAGAGCAAAGGGTAGCTGTCATAGAGCAAGGTTTGGTCCGCTGTGGAATAAGAACAGCAGAACTTGGAACAGAAGAGGTGGTAGAATTGTATTACAAACTTTTCAACCCCGGAGAAACAGAAAAACCAATTCAAATTACATAGCATGTCATTATTTTCAAAATTTTTAGGCAAAAAAGAAGAGCCCAATATCTCAGTTTTACCTGAAGAGATATATCAGGCTGGAGTATTGGAACTAAGGGATGTCATTGCCCCTTCTGCTCTCAAAGTTAGTCCAAAAGATCTCAATCTTGGTGAGAAAGTTGGCCGAACACTATTTGTAATCTCGTATCCACGTTTCGTAGATGAAGGCTGGTTTGCACCAATTATAAATTTGGACAAAGTTTTTAACGTTTCTATTTTCATTCACCCCGTCGACACAGCAAAGATCCTGCGTCATTTCCAAAAAAAGGTAGCTGAGGTGCAGAGCCAGATATCCCGAAGAGAAGAGAAGGGGCTAGTTCGAGAACCATCACTTGATACCGCCTATCAAGACCTCGAATCTCTCCGTGATCAGCTTATGCAGGCACAGGAACATCTATTTGATGTCGGTGTTTATATCACTATATTTGCAGACAATGAAAACGAACTCGACAAACTAGAATCTGAGATCAAATCGATCCTCGAATCAAAACTCGTTTACGTAAAGCCAGCCCTATTCCAACAAGAACAAGGCTTCAAAAGTGTACTACCGATCGGCGACGATCTTTTGGCGGTACATTCCAAGCTCAACTCTTCGCCACTATCATCACTCTTTCCATTTATATCCTTCGATCTGACCTCAGACAAAGGTATTCTTTATGGGATAAATAGACACAATTCATCTTTGGTTCTTTTTGATAGATTTTCATTGGAAAACTACAATTCGGTTACTTTCGCAGTGGCTGGTTCTGGTAAATCATACTGCACAAAGCTCGAAATACTTCGAACCTTGATGTTTGATGCGGATGTTATCGTTATCGATCCAGAAAAAGAATATGAATACATGGCACAAGCTACGGGTGGTAAATATTTCAATATTTCTCTCAATTCCGAACACCATATCAATCCTTTCGACTTACCAATACCAAGAGAAGACGAGTCTGCTAGCGATGTTTTACGTTCGAATATCATCAATCTTGTTGGTCTCTTCAGAATAATGCTCGGAGGCTTGTCTCAAGAAGAAGATGCTATTATCGATAGGGCAATAACCGAGACGTATGCTCTAAAAGATATAACACCAGAATCTGATTTTAGAAATATCGAACCACCACTATTGTCCGATTTTGAATTGGTACTAGCTGGTATGGAGGGAGCTGATTCTCTTGTTCAAAGACTTACCAAATATACAAAAGGTACATGGGCAGGTTTCATCAATAGACCTTCGAATGTCGATATAAACAAACGTTTCGTCGTCTTTTCTCTACGCGACATGGAGGATGAACTCAAGCCGGTAGCGATGTATATCGTCACACACTATATATGGAATGCTATACGCAAGAATCTCAAGAAACGTCTCTTGGTCATCGATGAGGCGTGGTGGATGATGAAATCCGAAGACACCGCTTCATTCCT
>CAZNUY010000022.1:0-9799 GCA_964576745.1 uncultured Candidatus Saccharibacteria bacterium
TTCGTCCTGCTATCGAATGCAATGCGGCGGCGATTATCTTGGCTCACAATCATCCCTCAGGCGAAGTTACTCCTAGTAAAGAAGATTCCGCCGTTACCGTCGATCTTGTTCGTGCGGGCAAAATTTTGGGCATTACAATTTTGGATCACGTCATTATTACAAAAGATTCTTTTGCAAGTGTTAGTGCGGATTATTAGTAATTTCTTCGGTCCCCCTGCTATGTATTTTTGTTTTGTTAAATATCGAGGACTGTCTGAGCGATTATAAATTTGTTAGTAAAAAGCGAGCGTGGGGTGGGAATGCTTAGGGCGTAGCCCTTAGCATTACCCGAGCTTTTTATTTACAAATTTAATGAGCGAGTTCCGCAGATATTTAACAAAACAAAAATACATAGCAGGGGGACTAATAAACAAATGCGTGATTATCAAATTATTTCTCCTTCGTTAGAAGGGGTCTTGAATCATAGTTCGATATTATATGAAGGTATCAATCGTCCGATAGAGTTATTGCGAGTCTTGGATGGTCCTGCAACAAAAAGTCAGGAAAAGGAGCGACCAACACGATACGATAGAGATATTAGTGCAGATAACTTGAAAATTCTTGACGATTATTTTCGTGATTTGCATGGAATATTCATGAAAAAACTTGCCAATTTTGTCGTCAGTGATTATTCAGAATCAGACGAGACCATAAAAATGCAGGCAATGCTTCAGGAAATGATTCGGATAAAAAGATTGATAGGGACAAGATCATAGCCTATACTAGGTTTATGGCTTCAAGGGATTATTTTAAGAACAAAAGAGTAGCCGTAATTGGGCTCGGTCATAACGGGGAAATGGTGGAAGATGTAAAATTTCTCATCAAAGCTGGAGCTTTGGTAAGTGTTTACGATCTAAAAAGTGAGGCTAGGTTGAAGAATCACTTAGTTTTTCTTAGAACCATTGGACTGGCAAATTATGTTTGCAGTTCTATTCCAGCTGATGATCTATTGGACATGGATATTATTGTCTTATCACACGAGTATGATCGTGATGCTAGTTTCTTATTGCCAATTATTAATTCGGAAAAGAAAATAATGATTGAGTATCCAGAGACTCTTTTCTTTAGACAAGCTCCCTCAGTAACTGTTGTCGCTGTAATAGGTGAATGTGGTAAATCGACTTTGATGTCAATGCTCGATCCTTTGTTCAAGGTTGCATGCGCTGATAGAGATGGACAAAGTTATTTTGTAATCGATTCAGAATCAAATGATGGTATACTCACTCATCTCAAGAAAATTAGAAGTGGCGATATAGTTCTTATCAAGCTTACTAGTACAACGATGAAAGAACTTTATAATATGAGAATAAGTCCACATGTAGCGATTTTTGCTTGTTTACCTTCCGAATATTCATTTCTCAAAACTCCATTTGAGATTTTGACATATCAGACTTATAACAACTATATTATTGCTTCGGATCCAATTGTAGACATGACTCATTCTTTAAAAGTTCAGCCAAAAGCCAAGATGCTCAGAACCAAAACATCTATTATTCCTACTGAATGGAGTATTGGACAAAAATATCATCCTCATGAGAAAGACAATATGGCACTGGCATATCAGACTGCAAAGTTGTTTCGAGTAGAAGATGATATTATTTATAAAATATTGACGCGATGGAAAACTCCGCGAGGACGTATGGAATTTATAAAGAAAATAAAAAATGTTGAATACTACAATGATTCGATGTCAGTTTCTCCAATCTCGACCGAATTAGCAATCAAAACATTGTCTAGAGATAAAAACATTGTCTTATTATTTGGAGGAGCGAAAAGTGAAGGTTATTACGGACACTTGTACGAAGTTTTGCCTCAGTATGTTCACACGATAATTTTGCTTCCTGGTAGTGGTACTATACTTGAGAGGAAGGTTATTGAAAAGATCCAGAATATTGAGGTATTATCAGCCCCATCTCTCGATGAGGCTGTAAGAATGGCAATGGAAAATGCAAAAAAAGGCGATGTGGTTTTATTTAGCCCAGGTTTTGAATCATTGGGCATAGACGGTTCACGCAAAGACCGCGGAGAAAAATTTACAAGGATAGTGCGTGGTTTGTAGTTATTTCATCAAAACTAGTCACCACAGATGAGGCAGACAATTTCGCCGTCAATTTTCCAGTCTCTATAAACTGCCTGCATAACCCCAACTATCGATAGGGCACTATTGTTCGATATTGTTACATCTGTGTTGGTCAAAACTAATTCTCTTGCCATTTCTATTTCATCATTTGTGGCTGTCCAAGCATAGCCTCCGGTCTTGTTGATGAGGTCTACTAATATTTGCATTCTCTCGGTTGTTTGAGCAACTATTGCGTCTGCGAGTGATTTTTCTTGGGGACCATCATAATTTTCAAATTGGTCAACGATAGGGTGACATGATGAAGTTTGGACAATATGAACTTGAGTATTTATTTTGTTATCAATAAAATATTGAGCCAAAGCTTGTGCGGTTGTACCGGAAGAAGTACCAATAAAAACTGCTCCAAGTCCTGGATCTTCTGTTAGTTCATTTGCCAGACTTACATATCCAGACAGGGCAACGTCGTCTGTTGATTGGCGAAGACTTCGATAACCCTCTTCGATCGCTTGATTGAGAGCTTGCAGGGGTCTTTCTTTGATCAACACTCTAAGATTTGAAGAATTTTCTTGTTCGAGAGTCTTGAGTTTTTTTAGTTTACTTTCATTGACGTTGTGGCCAACAAATATATCTAAATAAATTTTGTCATTGTTTGTTGCGTTAAATTCGGCTACGTATTTTGCTCCAGCCAAGGCGGCGTTACCAGAAGATGAAATAGCAAACTTTCTATCGCCTTTTTTATAATAGAAATCGATCATAAAGGGAATAGATCGGCCTTTATGTGATCCGTACTTATGGAGATCCTCTCTTTTGAAATATAGGTTTGAGGTACCAATTTTTTCGGCTAATTTGGGATATTGCTCCAAAGGTGTCATATTGCTATCCTACACTTTTTTCGTTACCATTGAAAGGTGGTTATAATTTGCTATTTGAGCTTCCTTAACCACATTATTTAAAATGTTTCAACAAAATATAAAAACTATGAATACTATTTGCGTTTGTCCAGAATGTAAAAATACAATAGATCTTTCTCGTTATCCAAATCTAGCAGTTGGTATGGTTATAGAGTGCAATCATTGTGGTATGACTCTATTGGTCAAAGAGATTGTCGATGGTAATGTCAAGACTGATATAGTCGATGAGGGGAAGTAATGTGATTGTGAAGTCAAATTCGTCGATTTAAGACTAGCAAGTTATATGTAAAAAAGCTGGGCGGAGGTCAGTACCTCCGCCCGAGTTCAGACGTTCCGTTCGAGGGTGATTTATATGTCGCTCACAGCACCTCCTTTCGTGTTAGTCCGCAACGATTGTATCACGTTTAGGTTTTGGGTAAAAGATGACGGTTAGGTCACATTCAAGTATATGACTCCGTCGACCATGCTTGCTCCACCACTGCTGAGTTGAAGCTCGAGATATTCAATCGCAGAGGAACCCGGAGACACATAAGTTCCCGCAAAACGTCGGAGGAATTTCTTTCGAGTAATTCCTCTTGAGAGGGCAGAATTGACATCTCGAAGAGGTTTGAGTGCTTTAGCTATAAGCACGTCCGCTTTTTGGTCAGTCATTGAAGTCCTTTATTGGGGTTGTGGTTGCAGATTTTATTCCGATTATAGTCTACAAGTAAAGATATAATGAAGTCAATAATTACTCTGAAATCCTTTTGATCGTTTCCTCAATCATGCCTCTGAATCCATGCGAGCCAAGAAAAGCAATGACGTCATCTTTTTTGGTTGAAGATTTGAGGAAATCTACGAGCTTAATATCATCGTCAATATGTATTGCGTTATTATGAGTCTTTGATATTACAGAACAGAGTTCGTCACCTTCCATTGGTTGTTCATCTGCATTTTCGGCTAACTTTAGTTTGGTTAGACGCGGAATTATAATTGTGTCTGCTTCATTAAAAGCATTATCATATTTTGCTTGTGATTCACGACTTCTTCCACCACTATTTGGCTCGAATACTACGATCACTTTGCCTGAGTAAACAGATCGAAGGGTGTTTATTACGGAGCGAGCTTTTTCTGGTGAATGAGCTATATCGTCAATTATTGTGATATCACCATCATCTCTTTTTTCCATCCTTCTCTTGAGTCCTTTGAACTTCGAAATTGCTTCTACAACTATCTTTGGATCGACGCCTATACTTACTGCCATTGCAAAACAACCGGTAATATTTTCAGCTTGATAAAGTCCGAGGATAGGGGAATTGATAATATAATCTATATTGTCTTTTGAAATTGTGAATTTTAGACCACTCTTTGATTGGGAAAGGTTTTTGTAGGCAAAATATTGTGGAGTCGTCTCATTGATTGGCAAGGCTCTGCCGTATGGGATAACTTTACCTTTATAATCATTTATTATTGATTTAACTTCTGCACCATCTGTACAGGCAACGATTGAACCGTTATCTGGCAATCCTGCAACGAGCTTTTTAAATGCATCGAAATATTCTTGTTCGGTAGGGTAGAGATCGGCATGGTCCCAAGAAACTGCGGTGAGTAGTAGTTCAGTAGTTTTGTAATGGAAAAATTTTGCTCTCTTATCAGTTGGCGAGCTCTTGTATTCATCTCCTTCAAAAACACTCCATCTTGAGTCGGTGAGTTTTGCGGCAGAATCATGAGAGAGGGAAATACCACCAAACATGTATGTTGGCGACAAATCAGCATATTCGAGGATAAATGATAATAATGCCGAAGATGATGTTTTGCCCCAAGTGCCAGCGCAAACTATCGAATGTTCCTTGGCAAAATATTTGCCGATAACTTCTGGATATGAAAAACACGGTATACCTTTTTCTTTTGCAAATACTATCTCGGGATTAGTTGTACCAGAGGCGGTACCGACGATGACTATTGAATCCTCATAATCATTGCCGTCAAACATTTGTTCTGGGTGCCATCCCGCATAAAATGATATACCTTGCTGTTCAAGTTCGGTGGAAACTGGAGGAAAGAATCCTTTGTCACTACCGGTTACGATAACCCCTCTTTTGTGAAAAGCGATTGCTAGGGCGCTTGTAGCCACACCGCATATACCGATAACATGAAGTCTCTTTGGAAGTTTTATTTGATTATCTGTTGTGTCATTTTTCATATAATCAGTATAGCTTAAGACACCAAAATTTTCTTGGCTTCGGCGAGATCGGTGCTCCATCTGTTTCCGTCGAACCATTCAAGTCCAGAAAATTGAAGTTTATATACATCGGTCGGTCGTTGGAGAGAGCCGAGATAAACATATTTTAAACCCATTTCTTTTGCTTTTTGCACTGCTGTAACCATCATTGCAAGACCCATATCTTTTGGACAATTATTGAGATCATAAAAAGGGTATGAATAGTGAAGAATAGTTGATGATGAGTATGTAATTGTGTAGCCATTGCAAATTTCTAACTTCTGCGGATCTGAATGCGGTACGTCCCCACGGGATTGAATATCTCGAAATTCCAATAATTGATTGAAGTTGCTTTTGTCTGGATCAGTGAGCATCTCTTTGACCTTTTGGGCACTCATGATATTGGCTCCAAATTTCATATCGTAGAAGTCTTTTGCCATTTTGCCAATAGAAAAATTGTATTGAGAAGAGGGAAGTGGAAGACCTACTTGTTTCATTTCTAGTGATGGGACTTTTTTCAATATGCGTCTATTTTCGCTACTTAGCTCAAATTTGTTTAGATCTATACGCAAAGATCTTGTCTGTTGCATAACGCCTTTACCAATTCTGGTGAAAACAAAGCCCTTTTCATACATGTCGGCTATGTTATTCACAGAAAAATCACTTATTGTTTCTTCTTTCCAGGATAGATATTTCATACTAATGAAGAGCAAGCCAAAAACCGAAGACTACGAAGAAGAAATGAACAACCCAAAAGCGCATAACGGTTTTTTCTTCACTCCAGCCGGATAATTCGAAGTGATGATGTAATGGAGCCATCTTGAAGACTTTTTTACCAAATAGATAACGAGAACCGACTTGGATGATGACAGATAAAGCTTCAATATAAAACATAAATCCAAGGAAGATAAGAGCGCTAGTTTCTCCGATGGCCATGGCGTTTACGGCAAGTAAAGCTCCAAGTCCCAACGATCCCACATCTCCCATCATAAATCTGGCAGGTTTGATGTTGAAGTAGGTGTAAGTAATGAGTGCTCCAACGGCAGTCGCGTTTAGGATAGCTAATTCTCCAAAACCATTTATCCATGAAAGAAAAGTCAAAGCCGTCATTGTGGTCATCAGCATACCGCCAGCTAATCCGTCCATGCCATCAGCAATATTGACGGCGTTTGCAGTAAACATGACGATGAAGATGATTATCGGAACTATGAAAAATCCCGCATCAAAACTTTCACCAAAAGGAAGGTAAATATAGTGCCAAGCCGGACCTAGTCTGGAATAAACCCACCAGGCTGTAAGACTACCAGCAACAAACTGAAGAATTAATTTCTCATGAACAAATATACCTCTTGAAGTCCTGGATCCAAACCAGACTGATATTCTTTTGAAAGCAATCCAAGGCAAAGTGAGTGTGTACCAGATACGCATTTTCCATTGTCTGTGGACACGGATAAGTCGTAGAACGTGATCAAACTTTTTGGAATGACGTTCACGACCGAAAATATTCATGAGATCATCTACTGCACCAAGTGCACCAGAGAAGAGCATCACGCCGATCGGGACCCAAGTGAAACTACGAGACCAGTTTAGAAGAAAAGTAATAACAGCAACGGTGATAATAACAAGTAATCCACCCATAACTGGTGTGGATGTTTTGTATGCTTGAGATTCGATAGTTTGAAGCTCAGTTTTTGCGCCTTTTATTACATGAAAGCGATAAAGGATTTTGGACAAGATAGGGGCCCATAAAAAGGCAATAATTGAACTCAAGAGGGTAAAACCTATGATATAAGCCAAATCTGCTGTACCTTCAAGTATGGTTAACATAACAAATACAATACCATAAAAAGTGGCTTATTCCAAACAAAAACTATGAGTATTATAAGAATTTCAGACGACGGATTTCGGTCTGGCTATTTTTGGCTCTAACGTGAAGTTTGTTGTCATCACCTTGGCGGTTTTCTTCAACCCACTTTTGTTCAGTGATTGGAAAATTTGTATTCAAAATTTCGATCGAGCCTTCTCTAGGTCCGGTGTTATACAGACCATCTTCTGGATAGGCAACAGAATGGGAGTAAATTATTTGTTTTGGTGAATTGTTAACATAATGCACCTCTTTGACAATTAAAATATGATTACGTTCTTTGTTGGCTTTATCACCAATCATTGTAATAATGTCACCCGGAAGAACATCTTTTGTGTCAATTTTATTGCTATTGGTATCATGGGCAAAAGTTTCGGTGTCGCAATTTTCAACTGGTCTAATAGAACAAATCATTTGACCTAAAAAACTAGGTTTTTTTATGAAATTTATATTTTTGCTTATACTTCCTCGGTTTTGACTTTTTGATTCTGCTTCCAGGATGTGATAGACGTAACCAGAACATTCAATACCTAGATCGTTGTCGACTAAAAGTTTTTTTAATGATTCATTTGTAAAAGAATTTTGATTAATTTTTTCTTTTACAGCAATTGTTTCTAATTCTTCTCGGATATCATCGGGAGAGCCTTTGCCAATATAGGCTCGAAGTGAGAGTCTTTTTTTTGTTGTTCTATTGTTGAAATAAGGAACGTTTGTATGGGCATTACCAAATGAAAAATTTGAATATTGCTCTATAACATCAAGAGCTTTTTGTGATAGGGTTTTTGTTTCCATTGATCTATTATACCTCGAGATTTAATTTGCAGGTTTTGATTGTCTCTACAATTGAATTGCCACTAGGGTTTAGGGACGAATGGTGGTCGATAATACTTGATTTGCTTTGGATGCGAACGAGGTCAGAGTTTGGGGTTGTATTTTCGTAAACTATTATTTCAAAACCTTTTTTATTGAGACTTGATAAGGCATCATCAAAGACGCTTTGAACATGTTTTGTAACTCGTTGGACTATTTGTGCGCCATCAGTTATGGCAATGATGTCTTGATCTATCGGTAGATCGAGTAGAGCCCGAAGATGTGCCTCAAATGTTGTAATGCCTTTGATGCCTTTTTTCTCCCTCTCTTCAATCTCTAACATCGATTCGAAAGTTGTGGATGCTGGTTGACGAGCGTTTATTTCGATAAGATAAATTTTTCTTGTCTTCTCATCCATGATGAAATCTACTCCGAACAGACCACGCCAGCCATCTTTTTGTAACTTGATACCCGTATCTCGTACAATCGTCCTTATGCTATCGAGGTCACGTTGGTTCAAGAATTTGTGAGCATAGCCCCAGTCATTACCGACGGTGCTAAATTCATTGTCAGTAAATGGTTGCAACCCGGTAATCTGATAACTTATGTTGCCCATCATTATCTTGTCTTTGGCAACAATTGCATTTACGGTAAAAGATGGACCATGTATATACGACGTAAGTCTAGCCATTCTTTCTGGAAACTTTTCTTGAAGGGCAACCAGATCTTCACGAGTCTTGAGTAAAATTGTTCCATCGCCAGTGTGGCCATGGGCCCATTGGACTATGAAAGGATCGTTTTTCCAACTTATTTGTTTTGCCAGCTTGACGGTATGACTGGGTAAATACTTGGTCAATTCTCCCAACCAGCGGATCTGTGAAAGTTTATTTTCTACACGTTCAGATAAATATGATTTTGGATTGAGCACTCTCCATTTTTTTGAGCTAATTTCTGATTCGACCCTGAGAGTGTTTTTGAAGACTAAGATGAAAGAATCTGGGGTCACTAAACTCGCTGTCTCTGGTCGTGAGAGTAATTCGGTTGTGCCAAGTAAATCTTTGTTATCTGATTGGATCAAGTGAACAAAATCAGGGTATTGTTTTTTTATGATCTCTCCGTATTTGGTCTTATTTGAGACAATAATAAAGTTTTCATTTGGTTCCGTACCAAGAGCTCTTTCTATCTCACGAGTAACATATATGATTTTATTATCATTTAAGTTCATGGTCACAGTCTAAAGTTTATTGGGTTCTGGTGCAAGTATTGTTTTTAGACAAAATACGTGCTCTAGAAATTAATAGAAAAATGATGCAATTTTATAATAATATGATAATGTTGACTTATGACTACTTTTTCTGTTGTAGCGACACCGATTGGCAACATGGGGGATATAACCATGCGTGCTTTGGAGGTGCTCAAAAAGGCAGATCTAGTACTTTGTGAAGATACTAGGATGACCAAAAGACTGCTGGATCATTACTCGATTGTCGTTCCTACGATGTCTTACCATGTTCATAGTAAACTTTCTCGTCAGTCTGAAATTATTGATTTAATAAAAGAGGGCAATAATATTGCTCTGGTTTCTGATGCTGGTACTCCGGGTATTTCTGATCCGGGTATTGAACTTGTAAGTGTCTTGAGAAAGGAATTGTCAAAAGAAATACTTGAAGGTTCTATAAAGATTGAGTCTATACCCGGCCCTTCAGCGTTGACTGCTGCCATCTCGGTGGCTGGGGTACCGTGTGCAGATTTTATTTTTCTTGGATTTTTGCCTCATAAGAAGGGCAGAGAAACTTTATTTAAAGAAATTTCTTCTACTGATAGAACGGTTATTTTTTACGAATCGCCTCATAGAATAATGAAAACTTTGGATTCGTTGATAAAGTTTTGTCCAC
>CAZNUY010000023.1:0-8818 GCA_964576745.1 uncultured Candidatus Saccharibacteria bacterium
GGTATGTCAGGATAAAAATAATTTTTTCTATCCCACTCTGTGAAGTCAGCGATTTTTCCATTGAGTGCAACTCCTACGCGAATAACATTTCGGATTGCTTCGTGATTGAGTACAGGAAGAGTTCCAGGATGAGCGAGACAAATAGGGCAGATGTTTTTGTTTGGTTGTTCTTCGTCAGGATTATTTCTGCAAGAACAAAACATTTTAGAATTTGTTTTTAATTCTGCATGAATCTCGAGTCCGATCGTAGCTACATATTTTGTATCAGTCATGTGATATAGATTAGCAGATAATAGGCTAGTCAGACAAATGCTGTACGAGGAGTTTGCGAACCTGATTCTTTGTTGGCTTCATACCTCTACTTGTCTCAATCTCCATTAGCAACTTTTCGATGTCGGATACCTTATAGACTCTATAGTTGTTAATAGGGTGTCTCGAAGCTGGAAACTTCCCGCTGTTGTCCCAGTTACGAAGAGTAAGAGGTGTAACACCTAGTATCTCCGCTGCTTTACGAATTGTGATAAGTTTTGTCTGTAATATATTCATATTTGTAGATTGATAAACATTACTAATGTATGATAAGTATATAAATATCTTGATAATTATGCAAAGCAAAATATGGGAAAACTGTGGAAATCGTATTAATGTTTATGATACTCTATTTTTTCTTAGAATTTTAAGACCATTACATTATTATTAATTGATCTGATTAATGTTATAACTAATTTTAGGTTCCCATTTGCATATCCTGTTACACCCGACTGTTATTTGTTTGTGACAAATATTTGATTAGAGCCATTTATCGCATTAAATTCATGATTCATTATTATATGTTAGTTATCTATATATAGGTATATAGATGCTTACCTGTATGTTTCTAATTTATAAGTGCTTCTTGATGGAATTTGTGTTCATTGGATCATTATTTCCAAAATACCGTTATTTAGACCTACATCTCGGATGATAATTTGTTTTGATATGCGTAGAGAAGATTAGGAGTGTCATTACTTTTGATCTTTAATCAGGACAAATTTTTGCTTACAGCATGCTGTAATCGTTGCCTATATTGTGCTGAATTAATTTTTTTAATGGACTTTCGCCATTTTTGAGACAACTTTCTTTATTTCTTAATATTGGAGCTTTGATGAGAATTTTATCTACATTTATTTAATCTCAACATTCTCATTATATTAGTAACATATTCACGACTCATTATTCATTTTGTTGTCCACAGATTTTAATATTTTTTGTTTTTGAAAGTAAGTTATAATAGTAGAGAACTAATATGAAAGATAGCTTTATTTTTGAAGGTAAAAAATACATCTCGGCTAGACGAGCTTCGGAGATTTCCGATTACGCGTCTGACTATGTTGGCCAGCTTTGCAGAGCGGGCAAGTTGGACTGCCGAATGATCGGTCGTTCATGGTTTGTGACCGAAGAGTCTATTCATCTTCACAAGGCAGCTATCAGTAGAGAAGAAGCTAGTCGCAGTAGGATCGAAAATTTGAGAGGCAAGTCGATCAAAACATCAGTTCAATCTTCGGATGACAACTCAACAGTAAATGTTTCAAATGACTCTACATCGGTTACAGCGAAAGTTACTACATCAAGTATCGAGCAAGTTTCTATTGAAGCACCTTCTACATCTTCAGTTTCATTACCAAAAGTAGTTATACCAGTTGTTGTGCAGACCTCAGCATTTACTCCTGCACCTTGGACGGTAGAAGCTCCAATCAAATCTCCATTTATATATAGTAGTGATGATCGACCACTACTACCTGTACTAAAAACAAAATCATCCGTCCAGAAGGATGATGTTAAGTCACCGATTGTAGTTTCAGAAGCATCACAGAAAATTTTGATTAATAAGATAGATGATACAAACAACAGACAAAATGTTTCGATCGTATCATCTGTAACATCTTCAAGTGCATCATCAACACTATCAATCACATCTGTACCAGCTTCCAAGATTACTCCATCGACGACCTCACAAAAAACAAAGACCAATCCAATTTCAAAGTCGGCTGTTTCCCAAAAAGTCTCGGCTGATGCAAAACCTAGTAAGTCTTATGGTTTCAAAAATGTCATCAGCTATCCTGAACTAACTAGAGAGATAATCCTAAAGAGGATTATTGCTCCAGTTTTTGCTTTTGCTATTTTGTTTGGTCTAGGAACTGGTACTTATATTGTTGCAGATAAAGTTGGCAATAGTTCCACAGCTGTTCAGTTTGCAGGATCGATACAGGCATCGGGTGCAAATGTATCGGATGCATTTGCAAGAGCATATTCTGGTATCAAGTCAGGATACAAGAGTGTTGTGGCATTCTTCACCAGCCCATCACAGTTAGCTGTAAATATTCCTAAGGAATTTGGTGATGTTGTTGTAAGTGAAGTAACTCCGAACGGTATCGTATTGAGTCCAAGTGCTGGTTCTGAGGTTGCTGATGATGCAATGAAACAGAAAATTCGCGCTTCATTCTCTGATGATGTAAATATCAGTTCTGATGGTAGTGGTACTGCCGGTGTCATTACTCCTGTATTTAAAGATACAAACGGCAAGGATTTTATTTACGTAATGGTGCCTGTTAAGGATGCACAAAATAACGATACCGAATAAATATTATGAAAAAAGAAATCGCCAATATAATAATAAATAGCGGTTCCATTATGATGGTAATAATATTTGCTTTTGTTGTATTTGAGCCAGCAATCAGTTTGGGAAGTACAAATACTATTTCTCAGACAGTTACAACCGAGATAGCGTTTCAAACACCTGCAACAAACATTGTTCTTAGTCCTTCGATCGATGTTTCGGTTGGTGGTCAAGCAAGTGGTCAGACTCAAGTTGTAGTCATTACAAATGATCATCTTGGTTATTCTATGACCGTAACCGCAAGTTCATCACTCGGCATGATTGGCAATGCAAGCACTACTCTATATATACCAGCCTACGTGACTTCTTCTCCTGGTACTCCAGATTTTACTTTTACAACACCAGCAAACACTGCATATTACGGATATACAGTTGAAGCTTCTACAACTTCTGATTTGGCTACAGCATTCAAGGATAATTCAATTAGTTGTGGAGTTGTTGCTGGTTCTGATACTGCCGATCGATGCTGGATTTCTGCAAGTACAACTCCATATACCGTGATCAATCGATCAAGTGTGACCCCATTATCTGGAGCAACAACGACTTTGAAATTTTTGGTAGTTATCAACGCGAATCCGAATCCAGGTATTCCAAATGACACATATGTCGCAACTACCACCTTAACTGCAACAGCAAATTAATATGAAAAATTCAGTATTTTCAAAAGTAATGTTTCAATCAATAAAAAATCTTTCAAGTCTTTTTGCATTTATTTTTGTTGTCAGTTTGATTCATTTTATATATATAGCAGGTGTGCAGGCTCAGGTTATTGTAGAAAAATTACCTGATAACAAAGTCTTCAACGACTTCGTCGTTGGTCCGGGCAAAATAGAAATGGAGTTGTCAGCCGGTCAATCTGGAACATTTGATCTTTTAGTTTCAAATAGACTAGGTACCAACAAGACTTTCCAACTTTCTTCAGAAGACTTCACTGGCTCAGATGATCCAAGTCAGACAATTATCCTCTTGGGAAGTGATCGTGGCCCTTACTCGCTTCAGGATTTTATAAAAGTTGGTTCGACATCTTTGGATATCGATCATGGTTCGAGAGTTCGAATTCCAGTTTCAGTTTCTATTCCAAAAAATGCAGAGCCAGGTGGTCTCTATGGAAGTGTCATAGTAAGCACTATGAGTAAGGCGGGTGATATGGGTGATAATACCGGAGTTGTTTCTACCAACCCTATCTTTACCAGAATCGCTGTTCTTATTTTCATAAAAATAAAAGGTGAGGTTAAAGAAGATGGAAAGTTGGTTGATTTTTCACTAACTCAAAACAAAAAGATTGTCTCTGGAACTGATGACATTATCTTCAATCTATTTTTCAAAAATGATGGAAATATTCACCTCAATCCAAAAGGAACAATCGTGATCGAGAATATGCTCGGCTCGACGGTAGGAAGTATAGATGTTGAGCCTTGGTATGCAATGCCAAAGTCGCTACGTTTTCGTGAGGTTTCTTGGACACCAAAATTCTTGTTTGGAAAATATACAGCGACAGCATCGATCATGCGTGGTTATGGAGATTTTAAGGATGAGATCAAATATACCTTTTGGGCAATACCATGGAAATTATTCTTGGTAGTTTTGGTTGTGGTCGTTGTTATTGTGGTCTTGGTTAGGAAGTCTTTCAGAAGGATAGCTCGATAAATTGTATAAAATGAATAATTTATTTATTAAAAATACAAACCGATTTGCAAATAAGATAGTGACGATTGTCACCGCACTTTTGCTTGTTGTTTTTGCAAGTCAGATTTCAAATGCAGAGACCATGTCGAGTTCAAATTACAAAGTTGAACTAGACAGTGTCAACTTTGGTGGCGGTAGGTCACTCTCTGGTTCATATACAATCGAAGACACAGCTGGCGAAGTTGGTACAGGAGTTTCATCAAGTACAAATTTCACTATGCAAGCAGGTTATCAGCAGTACAGTACGGTAAATCTTTATGTTACACCAGCATCGAATGTCACAATGTCTCCTTCAATCCCCGGTCTTACGGGCGGTACTTCAAACGGACAGACGTCACTCACCGTTTCAACAGATAATCCAGCTGGTTACGAAACCAAAATAAAAGCAGATAGTTCACCAGCACTTATTACTTCATACGACAGTTTTGCTGACTATGTACCAGCGGGCGCAAATCCTGATTATACTTTTGCCAACGCAGCCTCCAATTCATCATTTGCATTTACGCCTGAGGGTAATGACATTGCCTCAAGATACAAAAATTCCGGTGCTAGTTGCGGAGTCGGGAGTGATGATGATGCAAATGCTTGCTGGGATGGGTTATCGACTACAGACAGGACGGTCGCACTTAGAAATTCAAGCAATATGCCATTGGGTACCGTTACGACTTTGAAATTCCGAGCAGAATCTGGAAGCAGTCATGTTCAACAAGATGGAGTGTATACCGCAACCACGACCATAACCGTAATTTCTTTGTAAGTATAATCAAATGCAAAACAGTATTTTTAACATAAATAAAATAAATCAAACAAAGAATATTGTTCTCATTGTTTTGTATTTTGCATTTGTTATCTCGACATTGTTTAGCCAATTGACTGTTTTGGGTGCGGAGACAACTTTTACAACTTCACTTACTACAACTGGTCTAACAACATTACCTCCTTCGATACCTTCAAACTTGATAGCAACTGCAGTTTCTCATCAGCAGATAGATCTTTCGTGGACTGCATCGGTACCAAATTACTATGCTATAGGTGGTTACAGGATATTTAGGGATTCTATTTTCATCGCTACAACCACATCAACAAGTTATTCAGATACTGGTTTGTTACCTGCGACTGGTTATTCATACAACGTCGAGGCCTTTGACACACTCATACAACTTTCGGGTCAATCAGCAACCGCCTACGCAACAACGACTTCTGCTCCAACACCTACACCAACTCCTACATCTCCTCCAGGTGGCGGTGGAGGTGGCGGAGGTAGTGGTGGAACAAATACTATTGAGATAACAAATATCAATATTATTCCAGGTACAAATCAAGCTGAAGTTAGATTTACAACAAGTATTGCAGCGCAGACAAAATTGCAATGGGGCTTCACAACAGATTTTGAAATGGGTACCCAGTTAAATGCATTTTATGGCTTCGAGCACAGTCAGATTATTACTGGTTTGAGTGAAGGTTTGACATACAAACTTAGGATCAATGCAAATGGTGCTAATGGTGCAAGTACATACAAGGATGTTTCATTTACGACTGTACTACCAGTTGTAGAAGTCGGACCTCTGCCAAACCCAACAAATTTTGTAGCCGAAGCCAAGACTGACACTATCGAATTGACATGGACCAACCCAACTGATCCTAGGTTCAATGATGTTCGCATTGTCAGAACCGAAGGATTTTATCCTATCGATCAATATGACGGTATTCCACTTTATGAAGGTGATGGCGAGTCGTACACAGACACAACAGCAGAGCCTGGCGTCACTTATTACTACGCAATATTCTCAAGAGACAGAGATCTAAATTATTCTTCTGGAGCATTGGCTCAAGCAAGGATTGCTTTGGAAGGTGAGATTGCAACACCAACTATTATCGATCCTTTTGCAAACATTCCTCAAGCATTAAACGTAGATCCGATGTTCAAAGCATTGAGACTTTCTGATTTTGAATTTATTCAAGATGGTAGAAATCTCGCTCATGTTGGAGAGACAGTAGCAATTCATGGAGATAAGAATCTTACGATTCGTTTACAATACAACAAAGTTCCAAAGATATTGAAGACTATAGCCTTTACTTTGAAGGATCCTACTGATACAAACAAAGTCTTTCCATTCTTGCTACGTGCAAATGATGACAAGACATATTATGAAGCAACTATTGGTGCTTTGGGTCGTTCTGGTCGCTATGGTATGTCGGTTGCAATTCTTGATTATGAAAATAATGGCTTGGTCAGACTAAATGGAACTCTGGCTGCTCTTGCTTTCACACCTTGGATTGATTTTACAAATAATTTTGATCTACTCGGTTTACTTATTTTGTTCCTTTTGATTCTCCTTATAATTTTGGCTATTGCAATGATCCGAAAGTGGGCAAGAAATCATCCTGATTATATTCATACCAATAAAAATCCTGATAGAGGTTTTGGTGGAGTAAATTCCAAGAAAGCTTATGTGTCAATAGTTGCTTTGATTATTATTAACTTTGCTATTTTTGGAATAAATAAGGCACAAGCTGGAATAAATCAGCAGATAAATTATCAAGGTAAACTTACAACCGCTTTGAATGCCGTTGTTCCTGATGGTTCTTACAATATTCGATTCAAACTTTATACAACTCGCATCGGCGGTGCGCCGATCTGGACGGAGACTTGGTGTAATACTTCTGACTGTGCTGGAACTGGTATTGGTACAGACGATCGTATAACTATTTCAAATGGCTTGTTCAGTACAATGCTTGGAAGTACTACCGCATTGACGGGAATAGATTTCAATCAAACTTTGTATCTCGGAGTAGAGATCGGTGGATCGGGCTCTGTGGCATCTTGGGATGGGGAAATGTCACCAAGGAAAATCTTGGGAGCAGTTCCTGCTGCATTTGTGGCAGAAGTAGCGAATACTCTTTCTGGTCTCAATTCATCACAATTCCTTCGTTCGGATGTACAAAATGCAACATCATCTGCAACAACATTTATAAATGTAATGCAATCTGGTGCAGGTAAGATCGCAGAATTCTTTGGCTCAGCTTCGCAGTCTGTTCTTGCAGTTCTTTCAAATGGAAATGTTGGAATTGGCTCAACATCACCAACAAGTAAGCTTGTACTAAATGGAGGCAATTTCACTCATGTTGCAAGTGGAAGTCCAACATTAATTGGTACATATGATACATCTGGTTCTGCTAGAGGAATCTATGTTTCTGGAAAATATGCCTATGTTGCAGATGCTAGTTCTGGACTACAAATAGTAGATATATCAAATCCAAGTTCTCCAACATTGGTTGGTACATACGATACATCTGGTTCTGCAAGTGGAATATATGTTTCTGGTAAATTTGCGTATGTGGGTGATTCTACTTCTGGTCTACAAATAATAGATATATCAAATCCAAGTTCTCCAACATTGGTTGGTACATACGATACATCTGGTTCTGCTAATGGTGTCTACATTTCTGGAAAATATGCCTATGTTGCCGATGGTGCTTCAGGTCTTCGGATAATAGATATATCAAATCCAAGTTCTCCAACATTGGTTGGTACATATGGCTCGGTTACCTCTATATCAGGTATTTACATATTCGGTAAATATGCTTATTTAGCAGACGATGTTTCCGGCCTACAAATAGTCGATATATCAAATCCAAGTTCTCCAACATTAGCAGGTACATATAATACAAGTGGTTTTTCTAAGAGAGTTTACGTCTCAGGTAAATATGCCTATGTTGCAGATAGTTTTTCCGGCCTACAAATAGTCGATATATCAAATCCAAGTTCTCCAACATTGGTTGGTACATATGATACAAGTGGAAATGCTTGGTCGTTACATGTATCAGGTAAATATGCCTATGTTGCAGATAGTACCTCAGGTCTTCAGCTAATAGATATATCAAATCCAAGCTCTCCAACATTGGTTGGTACATATGATACATCTGGTTCTGCTAGTGCAATCTATATCTCTGGAAAATATGCCTATGTTGCAGATAGCGCCTCAGGTCTTCAGATAATTGATGTAAATGGTATTGAAACACCATCGTTATATGCGGGTAATATCGCAACTAATGCTTTAAATGTTACAGAAAATGCTGATATTGCAAACAATCTTCTTGTAAGAAATGGTTTAAATGTCGGTATGGGTGGAATATTTACAGATGGGGCACTCTCTGTGACAGGGACAACAAGTTCATACATTGCATACAATCTCGGCATCGGCACCACCTCACCATACGCAAAGCTCTCTGTAGTAGGTCAAGTTGTCGGACAATATTTTACCGCCACTTCAACTATTGCCTCTACCTTGCCATACGCATCAACCACCGCTCTTACAGTCTCTGGTACAAATGGTCTACAGTTGGCGTCTGGTTTGAATGGACCACTTCAAGCAGTTGATGGTTTGGTTTCTTCAACATCAACCCTCTCTATTGGTTACGGAGGCACCGGTCTTTCGACTGCACCAAGTTATGGTCAAGTACTATTAGGTAATA
>CAZNUY010000024.1:0-8239 GCA_964576745.1 uncultured Candidatus Saccharibacteria bacterium
TATAAGTCAATTTCGTATATAATATCTTCATGAATACACCTTACGATAGTAATGCGATCTTTTGGATCGAAGTAAACAAAATAAATCCCAATCCTTATCAACCAAGAAAGGAGTTTGATGAAGTTGCCCTAAAAGCATTGTCAGAGTCGATCCGAATGTATGGAGTTTTGCAACCTCTCGTAGTCACCCGCAAAGAAGTTTTTCATGAGGGTAGTGGCATGTCAGTCGAGTATGAGCTTATTTCAGGTGAGAGACGTCTCCGAGCATCGAAGCTTGCTGGACTTCAGGCTGTGCCGGTCTTGATCAGGAACGGAGAAGAAGATCCTCAGCTTAAACTCGAAATAGCAATCATAGAAAATGTCCAAAGAGAGGATCTCAATCCTGTCGAACGCGCCAGATCTTTTGAACGCCTAGCAAAAGAATTCAAACTCAAACAAGCACAGATTGCAGACAAAGTGGGCAAGAGTCGCGAATATGTCTCAAACTCGATGCGTATATTACTTTTGCCTGACGAAATGATCAATGCTCTAGAAGAGGGTAAAATTTCTGAAGGACATACCCGACCACTTTTGATGTTGTCAGATCGACCAGAAGAACAGCTCGTTTTGTTCAAGGAAATAATGGCGAATAAGCTGTCGGTGCGCGAGGCAGAGTCGATGTCGAGACGAGTGGCAACAGAGAAGATCCGCAACAAAGACCGATATCTCGATCCGGCGATGATAGAGATGGAAAAGAACTTCACCGAGACCTTGGGTACTCGCGTCAGGATCGAAAAAGGCAAAACTGGTGGCAAAGTTACTATTGATTTCTTCAGTCCAGAAGATTTGAGATCTTTGCTTGAGAAGTTGGTGAAGGGGGAAAGTGCAAAGTCTGCGAATGTCGGTGCAGGTGACGGAGGCAGTGTGAGCGCCGGAATTGCGGATGTTGGTAATGGTTCGTTAACTTCAGCGTCGGATGATAAACCTGTTGATGACCGCTCAAAAGAGGAAATAGAAGAGAACACCGAGGAGCTCTATTCACTCAAAAACTTTTCGGTGTAGCCGAGGTGCAATCTCGGCGTTAAGCCTTCTTTTTCTGAAACCCTCTCGGTTTCTTTGGTATTGCTAACATTTCGAGTGCTCGCTCTAGAGTGATGTCATATACACTGTCCGGTGCTTTGATTGAGCGATAGTTCATATCTGATGCTACGTACGGGCCGAATCTGCCTGCGGACGCTGTGACGGGAAGACCAGTCTTTGGATCGGTGCCGAGCGTGCGTGGCAAACTTAAATATTTGAGTGCGTCTGTTACGGTCACCTTGCTTGGATCAACGCCTTTTGGTATCGAAGCCATTTTTGGTTTTGTTGGTACTTGTGTAACTGGTTTTACAGGTTCGCTCGGTGTTGCAGGTGCAGTGGTTTTTTCCGAAGCAATTGTTTCTTTTGAAACCACTTCGCTATTATCTTTTACCTCTTGCGTTTCGCCTGCATTATTTACCTCTAATCTTTTACCTCTTACCTTTTTTCCCTTTACCTTCTTCACCTTCGGTGGCTTCACTCCCAACTGCACATAAGGCCCGAACCTGCCATTCAACACAAAGATCGGTAGTCCAGTCGTAGGATCGTTGCCGATAGGTGTATCGCTCTTAAATTCGGTACCATCGAGCGTGAGGGCACCATCACAATCAGGGTAACGAGTACAGGAGAGAAACTTACCGTTTTTACCAAGTTTGATCTCCATTGGAGTTGTTCCGCATTTTGGACATTTGAATTTTTTGTCTGCGAGACCTAGGTTTGTAGCTTTGGCAAGTTTATCTTTTGATTTTACTTCTTTGTGGAATGGGCCGTAGAATTCTGAAAGAGTTTTTTCATACGTTCTTGCACCGTTTGCAATGTCATCTAGCTTGTCTTCCATGTCTGCCGTGAATGAGTCACTAATATACGAAGGGAAATATTCTTCTAAAAATGAAGACACCACATCACCTGTATCTGTTGGTTTGAGAGATTTATTTTCTTTTTGGACATAACCGCGATCTTCTATCGTCTTGCAAATAGATGCATAAGTCGAAGGTCGGCCTATGCCTCTTTTTTCGAGTTCCTTGATAAGGCCAGCTTCGGTATAACGAGAAGGTGGTTGCGTCTGCTTCTCGATGCTTTCTATCTTCTCGAGGTCGATAATTTCGCCTTTTGAACATGGTGGCAATGAATTTTCTTCTCCATTTGATTCTGGGTCTGCTTTTAGCCAGCCGTCGAATAGGACTCTTGAACCCGTAGTTTCGAAATCTGGAACGATATCACTATTTTTGCTATCAACATTGGCTATGATCTTTGTGCGAGCGATATGTGCATCAGTCATCTGTGAAGCGACTGCTCTCTGCCAGATCAGACGATACAACTTTTTTTGTTCATCGTTGTGACCAGCATTTTCTTTGTCAAAATGGGTAGGGCGAATTGCTTCGTGCGCTTCTTGAGCGTTCTTACTTTTTGCATTGAAAGTGTGAAATTGCAAATAATTTTTACCGTATTTCTTTTCGATCGTACCAGCAATCTGACCTAATGCCTGTTTGCCAAGGTTGGTTGAGTCGGTACGCATATATGTTATGTATCCAGACTCATAAAGTTTCTGAGCGATACCCATAGTGCGAGAAGGGGAATATCCAAGCCTCGAACTTGCTGTCTGTTGTAAAGTTGAAGTGATGAAAGGGGCACGTGGCGCGCGCTTTTGTTCGCTTTCTTCGATATCGACTATGCGCCACTTGTCTTTTTTTGCTATTTCTATTATCTTATCAACCTCTTTCTTGTCTCGCGATTCTTTGGAACATGTTAGGGTTAATTTTTCGGCGTTTGGAGTGTTCCACAATCCTTCGATAACCCAAAAAGTCTCCGGTACAAAAGCGCGGATTTCTCTTTCTCTCTCCATTATTATGCGCAAAGCAGGTGATTGTACTCTGCCAGCCGAAAGTCCGTAGCGAACTTTTTTCCAAATAAGTCCGGAGAGATCATAACCAACAATTCTGTCGAGCACTCTGCGCGCCTCTTGCGCTTCACGAAGATGCTCGTCTATTTCGCGTGGATTGGCCAAGGCCTCGAGCACCGCTTCCTTTGTGATTTCGTGATAGGTTGCGCGTTTGATCTTCTTTTGGATTTTTGCCCCAAGACGATCCTTTAGCACCTCGGCAATATGCCAAGCAATAGCTTCTCCTTCACGGTCTGGATCTGTTGCAAGGACTATTTCATCCGCTTTGCTAGCATTGGCGGTTATGTCTGCTATTACCTCCTCCTTTTTTGGAACTATTTCATAATGAGGAATGAAACCACCTTCGATATCGACAGCTTTTTTATTTGATTTTGGCAGGTCGCGCACATGTCCGACTGATGCGCGGACAACGAAACCATCTCCCAGATATTTGGAAATAGTTTTTGCTTTTGACGGTGATTCTACAATGACCAACTTCATAACGTTGCTTAAGTATTGCATGATAATTATTTTTTGCAAAATTTCAGTGGCAAACTCTGCAATTATTTTTTGAGAGGTTCCGCAGGAATTCTTAGCAAAGAATTCCGAGGATTAAGCCACAATTCTGCAGAATTGTGGCGGCCTCAAAAAAGTGATTGCAGAGTTTGCCACTGCCTCTGAATATCATTTCTACTATCTCCTAATCCTTATCGTGCCATCAATATTTTCGACCAATTCCTTGAGCTCCAGTTGAGATAATATAATACTGAGTTTGATAGGTGATAATTTTGATAGTTCAATGAGAGATGAATTGGTCTGTGGAGATTCTCTAAGAATATTCATAAGCAGTTGTTCTTCCGGTAATAGATCCAGCCTTTCTGGTTCATGATTTATGTCAAAGATTTGTGAGGTTGTATTCATTGTCAGTAAATCCGTTTTTTCTGTAATTATAGGCTTAGGTTGTTGTAAATTATACCAAGGTCGTTTTTTTATTTGTTTTGGCGGTTCCTCAGGTTCTTCCAATCCTAGATTGACCAAGATTTCTCTAGGATTTGCAACTGGAATCGCTCCATCGAGGTGTAATGTATGTGGACCGTATGATGTTTCAGAAAAAATAGATCCAGGGACAATCATCACATCACGATTGAACTCGACGGCGTGTTTTGCAGTAATGAGTGTACCTGAACCAACTCGACCTTCTATCACCAATGTGGCATGCGACATGCCTGCCATGACTCGATTGCGAGCGGGAAATGTCCAGAGGGTACTTTGCTGTGTGGGTTCGAAGGGAGAAAGCAGAGTGTTGCCAGAATCGATAATTCGCTGGGCAAGATTGAAGTGGGATGCGGGGTAAATAGATGATTCATCTAGTCCCGAACCAGGGATTGATATTGTATGAAGTCCACTTGTTAGGGCTTGTTCGTGAGCAATCGAGTCGATACCGATGGCGAGACCAGAAACTATCACTATCGGATAGCCACGAAGACCTTTTATGAGGTATCGACAAACGTCTTCGCCGTATTTGGTATATTGTCGTGCGCCTACTACACAGAGAAATTTGTGGTCATCGGACGGTATTGGTGCGCCAGCTATATCTAGGAACTTCGGCGGATTGTGGATCTGACGAAGTAATAATGGGTATTGATTGAATGTTAAACGGGTGATTTGCATTTGTTGACTTTTGATATATTAAAATGATAAAATTACTTTTGTTAAGAGCTCGCGAGGATAATTCCTCTCTTCGACACTATTGTTGGGGGCGAGCCACAGAAGTCCCGAGAGGGGCTTTTGTGTTACTTGTCCATAATGCTCCAGAAGTGATAACCACCATTTGTGTATTTTCTAATTATTACCTTAATTTCTTTAGAGTTAATCTTTGTTGAAATCGATGTGTATGTAACTTTACGATTTATAACCCTTTTTTCAATAATGGCACTGCTAGCATTTATTGTTTCTGGAATGTATTTTATCAATGATAATTTTCTGATCTGCTCCTTTACGGGCCTAAATTTTCGATCTTTCATCAACAAATGGGTAAATCCCGATACTCCAAAATGGACATTATGATTATCTAGGTGTTTGCATTTAATTGAACCTATTGTTTTATAAAATAACCTAGATCTTTCAAGTAAGTTATTGTAATAATTTCTTTGCATTCCACAATTGTACATAACCGAGATAAAATCCTGATAAAATAATTATCAAAAAATGATGAATTTTTTACCGAGGTGCAACCTCGGTTTCGTTGTGCTAAACTTATTTCTATGTTAGACATCAAATTTATTCGCGAAAATAAGGAGTTGATCGCTCTTGCCGCAAAAAAGAAGCATAGTGATTTCAACGTTGAAGAGCTTATAAACATAGACGAAAAGCGCCGTACCGTTATGGCTTCGGTCGAGAAAAGTCGCGCCGAACAAAATTCGGCCAGTGACAAGATAGCCAAAGCGGGTAGTCCAGCAGAACGCCAACTTATTATCGATGAGATGAAAGTTGTAAAAGCCAATCTCGAAAAAAACGAAGAGTCACTAAAAGAAATACTCAAAGACTGGCAAAACTTGATGTTGCGTGTTCCAAATATTCCAGATATGTCAGTTCCAGATGGTGATAGTGATGCCGACAACAAAGAGGTCAAAGTCTGGGGTGAAAAAACCAAGTTTGATTTTGAACCAAAGGACCATGTCGAACTCATGACGATGCACAAGATGGCCGAGTTTGATCGTGGATCAAAAGTTCATGGTTTTCGTGGTTATTTTCTTACTGGTGATGGTGCTCGCCTCTCTTTTGCTATTTGGAATTATGCCTTGGAATTTTTCGGAAGTCGTGGTTTCAACCCTATAATCCCTCCTATAGTCCTACGAAAACTCAATTTTCTAGGTTCTGGCTACCTCCCAGCTGGTGAAGAGGATCTTTACAAGACACAGGATGGAGATTATCTTGCCGGAACAGCTGAGGTTCCTATTATGGGACTTCACAGCGATGAAGTTTTGACTGCGACGGAATTACCAAAAAAATATCTTGGTTTCTCACCTTGTTATCGACGTGAAGCTGGTGCTCATGGCAAAGACGTTCGTGGTCTCATTCGTGTGCATGAATTTTACAAATTTGAGCAGGTTGTGATCTGCGAAGCTAATCATGAGACATCAGTCAAACACCACGAAGAGGTCAATCGTAATACCGAAGAGTTCATCGAGTCATTAAAGATTCCTTATCATACCGTTATTAACTGCGGTGGTGATCTTGGTCAGGGTCAAGTCAAGAAATACGATATCGAACTATGGGTACCAAAAGAGGGTAAATACAGAGAGATTAGTTCAGCTTCTTATTTCCATGATTTCCAGACACGCAGACTCAATATAAAGTACAAAGATGCCGATGGTACACAACGCTATGCCCATTCTTTGAATTCTACGGCTATTCCAACCCCCCGCATCCTCGTTTCTCTCGTAGAAAATTACCAACAAGCTGATGGTAGTATCAAGATCCCGGAAGTCCTCACAAAATATTTTGGGAAAGATACTATCAATCTGATATGATTGAGTAATGAGAGCATATAGTAGACTTCGATCATATCAATCAAAGCAATTTGAGTCGCGCAAGAAGGCGCAAATTTATCTAAAATCTTTTTTGATTGTACTGGATATTTTCCTTGTCATTTTTGCTTTTTCAAAAATTACCTATCTCAATGTTTTACAAATAAAAGATATTTCAGTTGTCGGTACTCGGCCAGATATTGCAACAAACATAAAGGATCGAACCGAAAAAATTCTCGATGGCTCATATTTAGGTCTATTTTCAAAAGCAAATTTATTTTTGTATCCCAGATCGAGACTGTCTGCATCGATCGAGAATATTGCACCAGAAATCCAGTCTATATCTATTAGGAGAAATGGTTTGCGTGGTCTCAAAATCGATGTTGTTCCTAAACAAGTCTCCGCAAAAGTTTGTGCCGGTTTGCCCGAACCGAGCTTTATAGAAAATATTGATTCTGAACCAGCCAATTGTTATCTAGTAGATTGGTCTGGAAAAATTTTTGGTCCATCAAATCTGGCTTCAACAACTGGCAATACTAACGTCTATTTTATTCCCGATCTCGATGTTGCTTCTACTTCTACAGAAATCTTGGTAAATAGATACGCTACAACGTCGTCAGAATTTACAGATTTACAGACATTTTACAATCAGAGCAGAGATTCAGAACTTGAACCA
The DNA here is from genome assembly GCA_964576745.1 of uncultured Candidatus Saccharibacteria bacterium. Classification (GTDB taxonomy): domain Bacteria; phylum Patescibacteriota; class Minisyncoccia; order Phycocordibacterales; family PALSA-1337; genus C7867-002. Next base: position 7,141 of record CAZNUY010000024.1, read on the forward strand.
AAGTTTATTTTGGTTAAAGAAAGTGGCGAGTACGAAATGTATGCGAAGGATACTGTTATTTATTTCAACAATCAAAGTTCTCTATCTAGTCAATTACAGAATCTTATACTCTTCTATAACAAAATGAGTAAGGAACAAAACACTGAATTTGAATATATCGATGTTCGCTTTGGTTCAAATGTATTTTATCGACAAAAACAATGAAAAATTTCTTTTTTGTTGCAGTAGGTGGGGTTCTGGCAGTCGTTCTTGGGGTGACTTTTTTTGTTAATGGTCAGATCATAATAGCTCAAATATTCGAAAAGTATCCAGATCTCAAAGGAAAAACACTTTTTGGACTAGCTAGTAGCGTAGCGCCAAAACCGATCGATGGTACTTCTATTGCTGGTCTCAAAAGATTGGTTCGCTATACAGCGAGCGAGGAGGAGGGTCTCATTACTTCCGCTACACTATCATTGTCCAAAACAAATGATGGGGTAATTTCTGCCAAGGGCTATCTGATAAAAAATCTCAATGATGGGAAAGTGATATTTGAGCATGATTCTGAAAGGTTGCTACCTATTGCTTCACTTACAAAATTAGTGACCGCAGTAATTGCAAAAAAAGTAGTCAAAGATAGTACAAAAATTAAAATTACCAAAGAGATAACATCTGTCTATGGCAATACAGCCCAGTTTCGGATGGATGAGACTCTGAAAGCTGAAGATTTGTATTATCCTCTTCTGATGGTTTCCTCGAACGATTCGGCCGAGGCCTTGGCTCGAAGTTATGGACGCAAACGTTTTATTGAGGCAATGAATGAATTTGCGCAGTCGATCGGTGCTTACCGAACAGTCTTTCGTGATCCATCTGGTCTCTCTCCAGACAATCGTTCAACAGCGGAAGATATGGCTACTATTTATTCTTGGATAATGGAGAATGAACCAGAAATTATTGAAATTACAAAATTAAAATCTAAAGTAGTCCGTGCTCATACCTGGACCAATCCAGCGCATTTCCTATCGTGGTCTAACTATGGAGGGGGTAAGAATGGTTATACAATAGAGGCCAAGCAAACTGGTGTTGCGGTTTTTTATATAAATAAGATCCCGTATGTGGT
>CAZNUY010000025.1:0-3307 GCA_964576745.1 uncultured Candidatus Saccharibacteria bacterium
AGGAAATCGACATCCCCCACTATCTTCTTTTCAACTATTTCATCATCAAGTTTCTTGCCTTCATAAGTATTGATACCGACGTCGATCACTACTTGCCCAGCTCTGACATGATCTTTGGTAATCAGATTGATCTTGCCTACAGCGACAATAATAATATCTGAATTGAGTGTAACTTCCTTGAGATCAACTGTCTTGCTGTGACAAATAGTTACCGTGGCATTTTGACCGAGACACATAGAAGCAATCGGCTTGCCAACAAGAGTCGAACGTCCGATAACTGCTACTTTCTTGCCTTGCAAATCTATGCCATATTCTTTGAGCAAAGTTTTTACTCCCTCTGCAGTAGCTGGTAACAAAGCATCTTGTATTCCATCAGCCCAACGTTTGACATTGAGTGGTGTAATAGCATCAACGTCTTTGCTGGGCAGGATCGTATCGATAACAGCGTTTCTATTTATCCCTTCAGGAAGTGGTAATTGAACAATTATACCCTTCACTGTTTGATCATTATTTAACTTTTTCACTTCTTCTATAAGGCTAGATTGGGAGATATCAAAAGGTAATTTGATATGCACTGAACTGACACCTATTTTCTCTGCAAAATTCCTTTTTGCTTTGATATAAGCATTTGTATCTTCCCTATCACCAACTTGAACTATTGCCAAAACAGGCGCTACCGAGAGAGTAGCGAAAGCTTGTCGCAGTTCGGTTACTGCTTTATCTCGTATTTTGCGTCCATCCAATATTGTTGCCAACATGCAAAAAGCATAGCATAAATAAATGATTTTTTGAAAATATGTTAGAATAGTCAAACAAAATTATTTATAAATAAAAATCAAATGAAAAAAATAATTCTAATTGTAGTAATACTAATTATTGTCGGTGGTCTCTATTGGACCAATTCAAAGAGTTCACAAAACATAGACGAACGTAACTCAACTACCCAAGCGGAGACAGATTCATTATTACCAAATGACAATTTATCATCTACAACCGCAAAGGTATACGATATAGCAGAAGTAGAAAAGCACAACAAAGCAGGAGATTGTTGGACAACCATAAACGGTTTAGTTTATGACCTAACCACTTGGCCAGAAAAACATCCTGGTGGCGACAAAGCGATATTTGCAATCTGTGGTATAGACGGCACAATAGCCTATGAAAAGGCTCATGCGGGACAAGACAAACCTGCTGGCGTTCTAGATGGTTTCTATATCGGCAATCTCAAAAAATAGAATCGGGTCAAACTTTTGAACTAAATATAATAAAAAACACTCGTCGAGTGTTTTTTATTTTGCTGACCATCTCGCAAAAATTCCAGCCGGCAACAATCTTCTGTATTTACCTTCTATCTTCACTTCTTCTATAGCCAATTCCCCTATCTCCACCGTACCACCAAATTTTTCTACCAATTGGAGTAAAATATTTTCGTAAGCAATAGCAGAATAGCCTGCGGAATATCCATTAATCAAAAAGAAACTTGGTTTCTCTTTCATAATTTTGAAACAATCTGAAACTAGGTTTACAAAATGTTCTTCTATCTTCCACAACTCATTTTCTGGACCATGACCAAAAGCTGGTGGATCCATTATTATCCCGTCGTATTTTCTCTCTCTTTTGATCTCTCTTGTGACAAAAGTGCGCGCATCATCAAGTATCCAACGAATGGGTTTTTGTGCCAAATCTGATATTTCAGCATTTTCTTTGCCCCAAGTAATAGCAGACTTGGAACCATCGACGTGGACAACTTTTGCTCCAGCCTTTGCACAAACCAGACTTGCCCCGCCAGTATATCCGAACAAATTTAGAACTTCCACACCATCAGTTTTATTGGCTTCTTGCGATAAAGCATTCTTCACCTTTTCATCCAACCATGTCCAATTTTGGCTTTGCTCTGGAAATATACCGACGTGTTTGAAAGCTGTTGGTTTTATTATAAATTTCAAATTTGCAAAATCAATCTTCCACTTATCATCAAGATCTTTTTTAAAAATCCAACCAGATTTACTATCTCCGTTCCCATTATCATCATCACGAGTAAAACGAGCGTCGGCCTTTTTCCATTCTGCATCATCAAGTCTCTTTTGCCACAGAGCTTGAGGATCTGGTCTTCTTAAAATATATTTACCAAAGCGTTCTAGCTTTTCGCCACTTCCACAATCTAGAAGTTCATAGTCGGCACTAGGTTTAGTTATTTGAATATTTGATTGTTTCATTTTATTTCTCTTGATAGCGAGTGAAAATTTCCATCGTAGTCACGAATAATATTGTCGAGGTTAAAAATGAACCTAAACAATATATACAATATGAATACAATTCGAAGACTTGAATGTAAACAAACCAAAGTGAAAATATAAACGCAGGAATGGTAAGAAGCAGAGACCATTTTAGTAATACCAGATTCTTGTTCTCAAGATAGGCAAAAGCTCCAATCAAAACCAGAAGATAGTAAATCGATCCAACCAGTGAAGTAGGGATTCCCATTATTTCTGAATAAATACTCGTAAGAACAACTTCACAACCACCAGTAACTGAACAAGGCGGAATAACACCCTTATAATGTTCAACAGTTAGGTATGTCGCATCAACAAAACCAAGGAGAGCAACTATCAAAATAAAGATAGCGACTTTAGTTGGAAGATTGCTGAGCGGTTGTTTCAATAAGTGTTTTAAATGCTTCATAACCTTGTGGATTATCTATAACCTTACCATTAACAAAGAATGTTGGGGTGCTGTTTATACCAATCTTAAATCCCTCATCAGCACTATCGGTAATCTTCTTTTTCAAACTAGTACTTGCCATATCAATTTTGAACTTTTCTATATCTAACCCAACCTGACTAGCATAACTCAAAAATATAGGGTTTGGATCTGACTCTTCAGCCCAATCAGTTTGATTTTCAAATAGAAGCGCAGACATTTCCCAGAATTTACCCTGTTCAGCAGATGCCTCTGATGCAAGAGCCGCTGAGACTGCATTTTTGTGTTGATCTAGAGGAAAATGACGGTATACGAACTTGATCGGTACAGTTGAACTAGCGATGAGTTTTTCTACAACATAGTAGTAGATTTGACATGCAGGACATTGGAAATCGCTGTATTCAATAATTGTAATCGGCGCATCTACATCACCCTTAAAATGATCTGACGTTGTAACTGGACTAGGAGTACCAGCCTTATTTAGTGTACCCGCCTCTCTACCCATCGATACTATAAGTCCCCAAATAATAAGAATAAGGATAATAACAAAACCTCCCCAAAATAAAATTCTTTTTGTATTCATGGAGCAAGTTTAATTGAGAAATGC
>CAZNUY010000025.1:3407-7955 GCA_964576745.1 uncultured Candidatus Saccharibacteria bacterium
TTGTAACCTCTGCTATTAATTTCACCTATCAAACTCTCCAATATGTTACCTGATATATTATCACCCAAATGTAGTAAATATATATTTCCAGGCGCCAAACTATTCAAAATAATACTCCGCACTTCATCTCCGGTTCTACCATCACTTTCTTGCCAATCAAGAGCGTCGACTGTCCAACCTACTGACTGGTATCCTGCCCCATAGGCAATCTTTAAGACTCTATCATTTCGATCACCATATGGTGGTCGAAAATATGGTTTAGAAGATTGACCAATCGTTCCTCTCAAGGCTCTATCCATACCATCCAATTCTAGTAAGATTTCCCGATCAGTTGCTTGGGTCAAATAAGGATGGTTTTCTGTATGATTATAAATTTCATGTCCAGCATTTTTCATTTCGCGTACCACCTCAGGGTATGTCAAGACGAAATCACCAGTCAAAAAGAAAGTGGTCTTCATGTTGTGCTTCTCTAGAACTTTCAAGATTTTTCTACTTGAAATGTCTTTTGAACCACCATCAAAAGTGAATATCACATTCATCTTACTTCTGTCACCTCGAATTATCTCTGTGGATGATAATGGAAATACAACCTCTTCAGCTGGCGGTAATATGACTGGTTTTGGGCTAATTATAATTGCCACCAGAAAAAGAAATACAAAAAAAATTCCCAAACGGACTTCGATAGATAAAGGAATCCGATCTTGATCAGTACTTTGCAACATGATCATATTATATCAGAACACCGAGAATGTATGACATCTTGGAACAGATTATATAGACCCAGATCATCATGTTATAATCATGGCATGAAACAGCTGACTATTTTCGAAGCAAGCATTATCGGTTTTTTCGTAGGTGTTATATCGTCAACATATATCTTATTTCTAAGTTCAAACGAAGCATTCATAGGTAATATATTGGGTTACATATCACTTGAGCCATTATTTCCTTTATTAAATATACCTGACAGCGCGTCATTTATTGGTCAATTTTTATTCCACATAATAGTATTTACTCTTTACGGATCAATAGTCGGCATAATATTAAAATATTTCACAAAACCGAGACTGATCGGCCTATCTATTGCGCTAATTATAATTGCCGGCACAATAGAACAGACTTATATCTCTTCACAAATTCCAAATATCAAGCCTAGTATTTCATATCAAGTCGCAAATATAAACAAATCTCTAGAACAACAATATTTTGGAACAGAAGCACAAGGCGATCTAAATAATGACGGCAAACAAGATGTAGCTTTCATAATACACAGAAAAGACAAAGATCGCGGTACCCTCTACTATCTCACATCGGCTTTAGCTACCGACAATGGAAAGACTGGTACAAATCTTATCTTTCTCGGTGAAAAAATTGAACCAAAACAGATATATATCAACGACAATACCATAGTGATCGATTATACTCACAACGCAACTACAAGTACTATCCACGCATTCATTCAAGATGGTGAACTAGTTCAATTGACCTCGACTAGTACCGAGCAAAAATAATAATAGTGCTCGTAAACATCTTTTAGAACCATCAACTATTTGATAATCTTTTTTATCTTCTTATTGATAAACTCATCAATTTTATCGATACTCTTTTCCAAGTCACCAAATATTTTTTCTTCTTTTTTGTTCAATTCTCTGTCTTCACTAAGCTTTTCCAATTTACCAAGCTGATCAACCAATTCATTTTTGAAAGAATCCATCATCTTATGTACATCCCCAATCATTTCATCTGCTTCATTCCTCAAAGAATTCCTCAATCCGTAAAACTTATGCCACCCCAAATATACAAGTAAAATAAGTATAATAAGTAACAGCAAGACAGGTATGACAAATGCCAATGTATAAATAAACGATTTACTCGTTTTGACCACCATCGAATCTTCAACCGTAATCATAACCGGATCAGAAAAAGCACTCTTGACTTGTTCAGAAAATACAAGCTGTGCAGATATATATACAAAACCACTCGTATTTAACTCTTTTGATTTAAATGAAAATGAACCATCTTTTTGAGTAATAACCTGATAAGTCTTCTTATCGGAATTTTCTCCCTGAATTACGATATCTACTTTATTAGAAGGATATCGTGTATTGCCTTTTATCAAAACAGAATCACCCCTCAAAACTGTCTCTGGTTCAACCTTTATCGTGGGAGGCTCAATAGTTGGACTACTGAATTTGAACTCCGCCTTGTTGCTATTGCCGGCTTTGTCATAAGCATAAACTGTTAACAAATGATCGCCCTTATTTTGAACCGGTAACGTATACTTTCCATCATAAATTTCTGAACTCTTTATTGTATAAGGTGTACTACTGTCTACCTGAATCAAATATGATTCAACCTTCTTTAGAAAATTTGGCGGTGAAAAATATGCGACATTTCTATAATTTACAGTCTCCACTCGCACACCAAATATATCCCCAGCGAGACTTGTTTCTGCAGGCAATCTTGGTGCTTCAGTAATTATTATTGAACCATTCCCATAACCACTGAGAATATTTGTACCTAGTCCATCATTTTCTCTAATAGCCGAATCAGAAAATATCAGAGATGCCGTTCCAGGTTTTTTTGCTTTGTAGACGATTGTAATTATTTCACCAAGAGAACCCGTGTATCCTGGTGTTGGTAATCCGCCATTGAAACTCACATTGCCAACACCGTTAAACTTAGGTTCCTCAACCCACAAAGAAAATATTGACGAGCTTTTACTCACCGATATAGGTTCCAATAAATCAACCGGATAACTCAACACCCCTTCGGCATTGTTGATATACTTTCCCTCTGTATTTATAAGTATCTTGACTGAGACAATATTACCGACTGAGATAGAGGAAACTGCAGGATGAATACTCAATGTAGCAGCCTCAACCTGAGCAGTAACAAAGAAACCAAAAATAATCAAAAGCAACGACAGTAATATTGTTAACCTAATTCGCAACATTATCTTTATTTGTATTTCTATAATTCTTAATTATCTTTACTATAATATATACTGCCAACACTATAACCAATACCCACCCCCAAGATACTCCACTAAGTAAAGGTCCCTGACTGTAGACGGCTTCCCTTTTGTTACCGGCCTTGTCGTACGCTACTACCGATAATTTTGCTTTACCTTGTTGATCCTTGAGAATATAAGTGCTACCGCTTCTAACAGCTGGTTGGCCATTTTCTGATACTTCGTAATATGAAATTCCAGACTGATTGTCTACGGCGCTGAAAAATGCAAAAATCTTGCCGTCATACATTTTCTCATCTTGACCAAGTACGATTATGAATTTTTCTGGTGGTAGGACATCTGTTGAAACCAAGTTTGACCAATCATTTTGTGAAGCAACATTTGCCTTTTTTGGAGACACATCAATTACCAAATCTCTTAGAGTTACAGGAGCCTTTGTTCCTTTACCATCATTTAAGTAAGCGGAAACATTTCTTGGTGAAAGTGTAATTTTACCTTCTTTTGTTGCTTCGACTATGATATTGAACAAGGTTGCCCCTTCGATACTAAATCCTCCTGGAACTCCACCGACGAAAGAAATAACTTTTCCATCAACAGACAATGAAGGTGTACGGGGCCAAAGACCGAATGCTGAATTTGCTAAACTAAACTCTTGAACCTTTATGCCCGATTTTGTTGCGACTTCACCATCCACGGTATTTATTATTGCTCCTTCAGCGTTGATTTTTACGGCTACAACTATCGTATCCCCCACGGAAATACTTGATCTCGACGCTTCCATGTAAACATTTGCAGCAAATGACGTTGCGGGGGTGATGAGTACTATTGCAATCAATATACTAAATAGCGAAACAAGTATTCTTTTCATAAAATGAATAAAATTTATTAATAATTTACTTTTTTCCAATATGGAATAACAATATCGAGAAGTCGACTGAGTCTATTTTAGCATCTTTATTTATATCAACATACTGATTTGCAAAAGGAGGTTTCTTTTTCCAGAAGAACAATAATATTGAGAAATCAATAGAATTTACTTTGCCATCACAATTGAAATCTGCTACTTTACCGCACTTACCAATGACTGGTGGTGTGATAGTTGGAGCACCACCCCCACCTCCGCCACCACCTGAAGAACCACCTCCCGAAGATCCGCCACCTTGGTTACCACCACCCGAAGATTGAGTTGCGGTAAACGATCGAGATGCACCAGAACTATCTGTACCGAAGTAAACTATAACTTTGAAGTAATAATTACCCGCAGTAGAAACATCTGCTGTAAGTGTTGTATTGAAATCCTCGCCAGAATTTATATATTTTGCAGCAATAGCATGGAAGATATCGTCTCCCCCTCCACAAGAATTATTTATATCTGAAACAACACACCACTCGTATTGATATTCATTTCCGCTCAAACCCTCATTTGTAATAGTAACGTCTGCAGCAACTTGAGGCACTTCACTATCACTTATGCTGTTAATAATAACCTGTGCTGGCGTTGTTACGACATTCCAATAATCATTTCCTGGCAGAGTTTTTCCGGCCTCAACAGTAGCCGAAAATACACTTTCCCA
>CAZNUY010000026.1:0-7845 GCA_964576745.1 uncultured Candidatus Saccharibacteria bacterium
TCCTGAAAACAGAAAGAGCTGAGTCCCAGTTGCAAGTGACTCAGCTCTTTCCGTGCAACTGGAAGTGTTATGTATCGTAGACCCAATTTCGTGCAAAATTACGTGCATTACTTTTGAATCTTCGATTTGTCTATTCTGAGGTCATGTAATTCACTAACTGCAGGAATTACTTCGGATCAAAGAACTACTTAATCCTATGGCTTAAAAAATGTAAAACGTGGTGTATTACTTTTTATGGCTAGGATTATAGGTTTATCCTAAGGTGTATAAAGTTCCTAACTGTAGGAATTACTTTTACCTCTGGGACTGTTTTAATCCTATTGTCTAAAAAGTGAAAAACACGTTGCATTACTTTTCCGCCAGGACGATCTGTATGGTACCCAAGAAAAACCCCTCAAAACTCTGCGGAATCAATTCTTGGATAGGGGTAGTATGATCCGTCTAAACGCGCACTTCAGTGTGAATTACTTTTTCCCGTAGGACCCGAGTAAGTATGAGGTCCGAATAGGTGCAAATTAGTGGGTATTGGTGAGACAACGTAAAAAGCCCTGAATAGGCTTGGAAAAGCGTACATAGGGCTGTTTAGGGGCTAATTATTGGGTAATCCGTCTTGGTGATCCAGATCTTTTCTTAGCCTTTTTGGACTTACCTTTCTTTGATTTGACGACCTTCTTTTTAACTGCAAACTTGTAACAATCAAGTGACACCGCCCATACGCTTGGGATTTTTCCAAAAGCCTCTTTGACCCTGGCTAAATGTTTGGTCCCCGTATTGTCAATAATCAAAAAGATTCCATGCGACGCTCCATATCCATTCATGTATTTACCCATGCTTTCGTAAGATTCCGTCTGTTCAACTTTCGAAGACCTTATGTCTGAATGCGAAGAAAGTTTTATTTCTAAAACAATCGGACCGACAAAACCATACCGAACAGTAAAGTCAGTTCTCTTATCATTGAGGAGTTGGGCTTCCCGTGTTATGTCAACTCGGAAATCACGCTTCATGAGAATATACTCGAGTTGAGTCTTGATGGTTTTTTGAATGAGCTTTTCATATTCAGCATTACCTTTATATTTCTTTTCTGAAACGATAATACTGTAAGCTCCCTCACCCTCAATCCAACGACGAAGGTCAGTTTCAATTGCATCTTTAAGATGCTGAAATAGATCAGCTGAATTAAGGATGTTTTTGTCACTAAATTTCCTCGCCTCGTTGTACTTACGAATAGCTTCGGAAAAATTCTTTGGTTTTCCAAGATACATCAAATAAGAACGTCGGAGACGCACCATGCTAGACGCTAACCAATTGGCGCCGTCCTTATCTTTCAAATCAGCAACTCTTTTTTCAAGTAATTTTAGAGGATTATATGATCTATGTTCTTTAAGATTTTCAAAATGAGAATAGACTATCTCCCACATATATTGCGCATATGCATAAAATTCTTTTCCTCGACCCCAGACTTCGACAGCACTATCTAGCAACTCTAGGTACTTATCTTCAAATCCTGAATACTTCAATTCTGAGAGGGGTTTGGCGAAAGGTTTGTCGTGTCTCAATTCATTTTCAATAGGACCGACATTATGAACTCCACCCGAACGCGGCATAATATACGCGGTAGCCCTTTTCTTTATTTCTTCGAGCCTCCATATAACCGCTTCCTTTTTAGCGTGTGAGGTAATTAAGAGACCATTGGCTGTATAGGCTATGTCTTTTTCTTCAATTTTCTCGCTATTTATATATTTATCGAATATCTCTTGCAAAAACATGGCGTCTGGGACCAGAGAATCAGCGACCTGCAAGGCTTCATTTCTGGTATAAATCCTAAAAGATTGCTCTTTTACGAAATCTTTCAAGATTGAAATTGCTTCAGTTAAATGATAGCGCTGAACCAAATCAATAAAACTTTCAGGTTGATGTCGCCAAAGATCAGTATTCTTCTCTTTGTAAATCGCTATAACTGGAGCAAGTTCTGCCTGTGTAAAATCCTTAATGAGATCGAAGGTTTCTCTGAGTTCATTATCGTAAGCAAAAGGTATATGCAGGGCAACATTCGAACGATATGGCGTTATGTCGATACCAAGATTTTTTGCTGCGATAAATGCATCACCAAAAACGTGTGCGACCTCGCTCGAGGTGTAAGTCTTTGACCCTCCTCCAGTATGTTCTTCCAGTATTTTAAGCCCATGCTCAGCGGGATTAAATTTAAGCACGCTTTCCGTAATAAGTTCTTTAAACCGATTCTTATCATCGTCATTTAGAAGTGGATCCAGATCCTTCTGATAATCATTATAAAATCTAAACACACCCGTAATGTACTTACCTGGTTCTGGCTGGAGTTGTGTTCTGAATTGCTTCAACATAGCTTCCTTTCGAGAATTGTCTACTGGATCAGGACCCTTTGCTTGTGCAGCTTCCCAGTCAGTATATTCTTGCGATAACTTAGATCGCCCTGCTTCATAAATTTCCTCACTTTTATCCCGTTTAGAATATTTAATTCTCACCATCGTATTCATTGCAGTCCTCCTCTCATTTATTTCGATCATAAAATCCATATATACAGGTATATCTTCCTTTTCCAATACTTGAGAAAATGTATCTTGCGCAAAATAAAGGCCATGACCACCATTAGGACTTGTGTGTATTCGCCTCAATATCTCAGCTATAAAGTCAGGACTTTTTGTTTTTAATAATTTTATTAAGCCATTAACAAATGTAGATTTTTCAATGGACCGATAAATATAATTTTGTACCGATTTAACAATAGCCTCCTTACATAATTCGGCAATCTCTTCGTCAAAGACTTTATCGATGCTTGATACCAATACAGAATCTCGATCTCCAAAAATAGAGGTGTCGTCTAAAAATTCCTTTCTAAATTGTTCATCATCGTTGTAAGTTTTTAGAAAAGTGAGGATGGAACTCTTTTCCTTTATCTCAAATAGACCGTATCTGCCTGATATGTCATTACTCTTAACAGACTGAATTGCATACTGAAGACTCTTTGGATGGTCAGGATTTAACGCAACACAAGTATCTAAAAAGCCACGACCGACAAGTTCATCATTAGAATCCAAAAGACTCGGCAACTCATCAATGACTGTTGGGTCACCTAGGGTTTGTAAACCGTATAGAGCATGTCTTTGTAAAACACCATTATCGTTATCATCTTTCGTATATAAAAGTAATTTCTGTCTCCAGTACGGTTTATCAAGAGGTATTTTTTCCTTAAATAAATATGCAGCAACATAAGCAATATTACCCAAAGGAATATAGCGACTCGGACCAGTCTCACCCTCAGCCTTTTCAGCACGAGCCTTAAGTTCAACTTCAAAATCTGTAGTAAAGAAACCTGGTAATGCTGAAGCTAGTTGACCAACAAGCCATTGCTTTGTTTTCTCATGGTAATTGATCACATCTATAAATATTCTCCGTCTAAAGTCAGGAGAAATACTCGTTGGATTGACTCTTCCAAGAAAATTTAGGAATCCTTCATCAGCAATCTTGAATTCTCCACTTCTTAATCCAGAGAACTCAAGAAGTTGCTCAAGAATATCCGGTACCATATCTACCAGAAATGTTAGAGTATTGAACCATGACGGAAGTATCTCATTTGCATTTTCATCAGCTGCAAAACTAAAAGCAACACGATGTGGCTCTGCAAAACGTGTTATTTCCTTTGCTGCCAAATATTCTTGGAATTCTGTGTTCTCGAACTCAATTCGATCCAAGTCTTGAGTACTTTCTTGTAGAACAGTTTTAGCAAAAAAAGTATCAATCGTAATATGAGAAAGTACGGTCAGCTTTAGATCTGATTCAATGTCGTCAAAAAAAGTCATTAGCTCATCTTTTGAGATGGTATTCGCTTGATAAACTTCCATAGTAAGGGCAAGTTTTTCAAGTATTCTTTTTATAATTGCCTTTCTATCGGTATTTAAATTCTTATCTTCAATATCAAGTTTGGAGTAAATAAAATACTCAAACAGCTCATTCCTCGATACCTCGGAGACATCCGCAATGGTTTTATCTTTAATGAATTTTTCTAAAAAGAAAAGATAGCGTGGAACTTGGACTACTAACTTACCATGACTGAATTGCATAATCCTGGCGAGGAGTGCATCTATATCAGACTCTTTATTACCTGACCCGACAAGATAACTTTTTACTTGCTCAGTAGAAAACGGCATTATTCTTACAAAGCGATACTCTGGAAAGTAGTTTGAATACTTGTTTATAAAAATCATCCTAGAGGAGAGGTATATCAAAACCTCCGAGTTGTTTTTCGACACTTCTTCAAGCTTCTTAAGCACTTCAGGAAAAATTGCGGAGCTTGTTTCATCGAGAGCATCGAGAAGTAGTACCTTGCGTAACGGAGATGCTTCCGCAAGAAAATCATCAATCTGCTTAGAAGAGTTTCCAACTCTCAAATTTATGAGATGCGTTTTATCTCCAAGAGCATCGTGATGTTCTTTAAATTTCTTTAATAACTCGGTTTTACCAATACCAGGTTCACCTACAATAAGATTTCGGTTTCCTTGGGCTAAATCCGAAATTTCAAGTGGTTTACGAACATCAAAAAGTAACGAGTGCCCATACTTATCGACATCCTCCTTCAGTTCTTTAAAAGATGAATATATTTTTGTTAAAGGAGTAATATACATAAGCTTCTATTTTTTAGGGGGAGTCGTCTTGGGACTTGGTTGCGGCTTTGGTTCAGGTTTAGGCTGGGGCTGAACCGGCTTCTCTGCTCGCAAAGGAGGCTCTGTACCTTTCTTAAGTGCACCCTGATTGTTTGGTTTATCAGTCATATTTATTTATTAAAATTCTCGATAATAAAAGATAAGAAAATTATCGTTCCAATCAAGAAAGTCGTGAGTGCAACAAGATTCAGCTTAGTTGGCCAACCGGTATACTTATTTTTCTTGGGTTCAACTTCATAGTTTTTATATTGCCCATTTAGAATTGCAAGTTCCTCTCTCATGGCTTTTGCACTAACCAAGTATGAGAGTAATTGGAATACTATTGATGACAGCCAAAGGACCCAGCTTGTGATCAATAAGCAAGACAGGTCTCCTGGGTTAAATTTTTCTAGGAATGTTACCGACAATGCAATCGATCCTGATGAAAATGTCAGTAGAGCTTTATCAAAACTCCTAGAAGATTCCGCCTCAAGACCAGCGAGCAAGCGGCGTTCGTCCATATATTCATTTCGGTCCATCTGCTGGTTCATATTATTTATTATCGATTTCCTTTTGCTCGATTGTGGGTTTTACACAGCATCTCACAATTTTTTACATCAGTCGCACCACCCTTGCTCCATGCAGCAACATGGTCGGCGTCCATATCTGCTAGACTCCAAATCTTATCTTTGTTCGCATCGTGACCAATTGCACAATGTGAACAGTTAGAAGTACCTTTCTTCTTTGCGGCAGCAGTTTGAGCTTCATAGACTGAACGTTTAGTTGAGTCCTCAAATACTCGAACTTCAAGTAGTTTTGTTTCGACCTCTCCTCCTAAAACATACTCAAAAATACCTTTGCGATTTTTTACAAAACCGTCGGCATAGAGTTTCTGAACCGTAGCAGATACTTTAGCGGGATTATATTTTTTCTTATGATACGTTTGGTAGAGTCTATTCCACTCAAGGCCTTTCATCTCGCTTTCAACTTCAGTAAATGTAGTTGAAATCCAATCAATAACAATTTCGAAATGCTTTTTTAGCTCGGTAATGTTTTTGTCGTTGCGATGCTTGCTCATGTAACTATCGATATCACCACCAGAAACCCAATCTAAGGCTCGTTCCAAATATGCCTGGCGTTTAATATCACCTGCAATGTAGGCACTCCATTTCTGGACGTTAGCGTTTTGACTGTTACTAAATTCTTCACGCGCAAGTGTGACAAATGGTCCAGAATATACCGCATTAAGAATCTCTTGTTCGGTTAAAGGAACTCCCGCAATATTGATAGTCTTAAACCAGTCTTTGATCTCCGGCTCATCACCCTCACATACATATACCAACAACTTAGTATCCATGATTTGCTCTCGTTGGCTCTCAGCCATGCCGCTGTAGTACTGTTCATGGCCATTCCTATCTTTGACAGCAAACTTTCCTGTCACAAAGCGACCAATACTTGTGATACGCTGCTGACCATCTAACACCTCAAACTTATCTTTGCCAGCTTGATTAAAATAAATTAAACCTATTGGGTAACCTTTCAAAATTGAGTCAATCACAGCAACGTCACGCTTACCATCAGCATAAATATAATTACGTTGATACTCTGGTTGAATAGTTAATTTTCCAGATAGACCAAACAACCCCTTTCCTTCGAGTTCGTTGTAGACGAAGCCGTCGCAAACTTCTCTAATTGTAATGTCATTTTTTAAGGTTGTTTTCATAATTATTTTTTCTTATGTCTGATAAATAACTTTTTAAATGTTTCTTTGCCATTTATATAGGTACTACGTCCGTAAACACCTTCAGGATCCTGACCAATTCCTCGGTTTGCACCAAGTATCTCAAACTGCTCAGAAGAATATTTGTCCATAAAACTTATCGGCACGCCAATAACACCATCATAGTCGCTTGGGATCGCATCTACATACGAAACATCAATGGCATCGTAATTATCATATTTATCATATGATGTTTTGCCCTGCATTTTTTTATTGAATCTTAAGTTATCTTCCATACTCATTAAGCTGAGTGGTTGATGTCTTCGCCCATGATCCAAATTAGTGTACCAACGTACTCCCTGGACCCTAGTAATATAAACTTTTTTACCTTGTTCATTTACTTTAATTTCACGCACCTGATCTAAATTGGCTATTGCTTCAGGTATTTCATAAAACATAGCTCCACCGTTCACTTTTGCATTATTACCAAACCACACCTTGTTCGCCTTAATCATAGGAAAAACTTCTTTGTATGTAATTGCATTCATGTTCCCAATAATTAAAAATTGCTTTTCATGATCAAAAAGTTGAGTAATGTATTCACGAAATAAACTAAATGGAGGATTGGTGACTACGATGTCTGATTGTTTGAGCAGTTCGACACATTCATCACTCCTAAAATCACCGTCACTCTCAAGCGGCGCCCATTCGTTATTTTTATTCGCCCTAAGCTGCTTCGCAATATCTTCTAGTGTAAAAGAGCCATCACCATCGATATCACCAACTTCATTGATAATGAATTTATTAGCCGTTACTTTTGGACGGCCTTTTGATTTCGGAAGAGTTTTGTCGTCGCCAAACAATCCTAGCTGTGAGTTGGCGACTGGTGATGGTTTATAACTAGTTGAAATGAGTCTCTTTAATCCTAGGCGATTAAAGTTTAAAACGAAGTAACGGAAGAAATTACTCTCAAACGGGTCGTCACAGTTACTGTAAACCACCTTATTCTTGAAGGTATTAGGATCATATTCAAGATATGATTCTACCTCTTTTTGAATATCAGAAAATTGTGTGTAGAACTCATCATTTTTTGCCTTTCTGGCATTTGAAAGATTTTTGTTTGCCATAGTTATTTCTCATTACTCAACATTAACTTCAACTGAAAGATGGCATCCGTCCTCAACTTTGCTCGAGCAGAATCTTTTTGTGAATCGGACAACAATTCTCCCAATCCATCCAAAATATGCTTATTATCCATTGATTCTAATTGACCAATGGCTTTCTCCAAAGCTCCTTTAAAAGAAAGACCCGACCTTTCTTCAACGATCTTTTTGTTTATCGGCCAGTTATTTTTGGCAAAGTATTGGACATCAAAAATATCTCGACTTGTTTTGCCAACTCGTTCAATCATGGCCATTAATTTGTGAGCAAACATATCTTCCTGGACCA
>CAZNUY010000027.1:0-6944 GCA_964576745.1 uncultured Candidatus Saccharibacteria bacterium
TATTGCCATTTCCTGAGTTTACAGGAAACCGCCATATGTGTGTGCACATTACCTTAGTTGATTGCTCAATTCTATCTATATTATCTGATTTTCCAGAACCATTGTATAAACCATGGAAATTATATATTGATAGAATTTCTTTCTTATACTTAAGATCTATATATTGCAAATTTTTTGCTGTATAACCTTTTGCTTCATTTTCCGGATCATACCCTTTTTGTTTATGAACATATTCTTCCCCTTCACCTAGAATTTCAATATTATTTCTTACAGCAATTGACAATCCCCAATAATCCAATAGATGAGGACGATAATAATGATTATAATCGGGTAATGATTCTTTTAGCTCCTTCAATAAATTATGATTTGAATTATCATTAATATAATGTTTTTCCTTACTTTCAGCATTATGATATATCTCTTGAAAACAGAAAACATCTATATCCTTGCGAGCATTTAGAAAATCAAAAAATATTTTACCAGTCCTACCACACCATGTATTTAAATAGATTATCTTCATCAATACGCATTCTACCTATTCAAATACGTTATAGTCAACTGCAATACTGTAGCAAAACACACCCATAACAAATATGGTATCTGAATGTAGGTTATCCATTTCATATGAGGATAAATAGCTATCATTGCCCAAACTAGTGTAGAGAGAACAAATAATATATCAATAGCAGCGAGAAAATTATTTCTCAAACCAAACTGAATAGGGGTAAAGATTAAATTAAAAATTACATTTAAAATAAAAGGCAAAGCCACCATAAATGGTATTTGCTTCTGTGCAAGCATTAGAAATACTTTACCGAAAGATACTGCAATAAGTATATACAAAAATGTCCAAACAGGACCAAATAGCCAACTAGGTGGCGCCCAGCTTGGTCTAATTAATTGTGAGTACCAGTTATATGTGTTCATAATAAATAGACTCCATTAGCTTTTAAGTAATCAATACCTAGTTGTTTAAATTTAATACCATCTCTCATACAGTTGAATGCATCCCTTACATGCGGAGTCATATTATCTGGTAATTCATCTAATGTAACCCATTTTAAATCATCACACTTTTCTGGTTCCATTATCTTTATATCCCCTTTCCATTTTCTGACTTTAAAAAAGAAATCGACTCTATTATCAGTAATATCATGTCTGGGCCTATAAGAGACATGCACAAATTCAATATCATCAGGATCAATATCTATTCCAATCTCTTCCTTTGTTTCTCGTATAAGTGCTTCTATGGGTAATTCATCCTTTTCAATATGCCCAGCAGGTACTTGATAATTTCCATCTTGGTAACCAGTATTACATCTTCTTGCAATTAAATATTTACTATCTTTTTCAAGAAATAAATATGAAGCGGGTATAGCTTTGTTTCTTTCTTTCATAAGATAATTATATCAAACTAGAATAAGTAAAGCCCGTGGCGCATGCGCCACGGGCTGTGAAAAACCGAACAAAAGGATTAACTCAGAAACACCTAATACATGACACTAAGCTCTGAGAAGAAGCATTCCGAAGTAAGGTAACCAGTAGTCCTCACCACGACACGATACTTCTTCTGCTTGGCGCCAGGTTGAATATCCAACGGAAATTGGAGTGTACCGAGATTCTTCTCCACAAGCTGAAGTGCAAGTGACCTGACAGGGAGATTCCCCGGTGCAGATTGAGCATTGCTATAACCCCCAGGGAAAGTCAGGGTTACAACCAACTCACGAACATCTCGGTACGAGAGATCGAGGATGTGCAGATCATCGTGATAAATGTACGAATCACCGTAGTATCGAAAGTAGCACTTCGACTCATTGACCGTCACAGTAGCTGGTACTGGCGTCAATAAAGGGAAATACATACTGCTATACAGGTTGAGTATATTAGCCGGATACTGGTAGAACGGCAAATACACATCAATACTATCATGTTCAAAACCACTCGGTGTTAGTATCGTATTCCTCCCAACCTCCTTGAAATTCACCTGGGGAGCGGTAGTTTTTTGAGTGTAGAATGCTGGCATGTCACCCGTAAACACCACCCCCTCAGTATCGAAGTGACGAACCGTCAAATTCAGAGCGTCGGCCTGAACCGAAACCGAACAGAACAACACAGACAGAACCAACACCATCAACTTAACCAACATTTTGATGCTTTTCATGCTATCCTCTTAGCTTTTGTTTGTTTTTAGTTGTCAAATGCACTCAAATGAAGATCCTCGTTCTCCTTTAGTGCAAAAAATACCCTAACATATAGTCTATAAAAAGTCAATAGAAAAGGCCAACACTAGATTGTGCTGACCTTGATCTCAAAAACAACAACTCCAAGTGCCTCGAATGATCTTGAATATAAATCCCTCAGACCTTCTAGCACTTGTTTAGATGTCCACCCAGGCATTATCTTGCTTGGATCTTCTGTCCCAAGCATTTCCTCAAAGTCTCTATAAGTCCTAATGCCATTGACCTTGCATCTTGTAGTACAAGTGCAATGTGAGAAAACAATAATATCACCAACTTCCACATCGCTAAAGAATCTCTGCGATGTACGGACCTCCAAGGTCTTACTACCATCCATGATAAATGGAATGATATTTCCATATAAGCGAAAATAGTGAGTTTTCAATTTGCTCTCCTTTCTATAATAGAGAATATTACTTACGATATCTAAAGTCAATTAGAATACCACACCCTCACTCAGTAACAATTTCCTTTTTTCTTCTGTACCTCCCTTACCAGAATAACCACCTAATTTACCATCATTCCTTATTACTCTATGACATGGTATCTCCACAATCAACGGATTTGCACCTACCGCGTTTGCTACTGCTCTATATGCATTTGGTTTGCCTATTTTAATTGCTAATTCTTTATATGTAATAGTTTTACCTTTTGGGATTTTAGATATTTCCTTCCATACCTTCTTTTGAAATTCAGTGCCTTTTAAGTTTTTAAACATAAAAATTGACTTAATTTTATCATTTTCAGCTAAAATAAAGAAAAAAATCGCACCTGCGGCCGAAGCTACAGGTGCGAGTTATTTTCAGGAACTCTATAGAACTCATCGGACCGCTAATGTCTCGCCGGCATACTCAAGATTCTTCGGCTTGATGACGACTTTCCTGTCGCCGGTCTCGATATGTCCAGCAACAAATGCACGTAAACCAAGTTTCTTGGCGACGTCAATCACTTGGGTTGCTTGAACTTCGGTCACGTAGAGCGCAAAGCCCGCACCCATGTTCAGGTTGCCGTAAGCTTCCTGATCATCAACCGGTCCGTGCTGTTGCAGGAAGTCGAAGATTGGAAGCTGCGTTGGAAGCGTATCGACTATGTAGGCGAACGCTTGCGTTGCTCGCATGAGCTTGCGCCAGCCGTGGCCCGTGACGTTCACCGCGTAGTGAATGTCGACGCCGGTATCGAGGCAATCTTCGACGAGACCAACGTAGATGTGAGTCGGATCGAGAAGCGCTTCGCCATATCTTCGGCCGTCGGAAAGTCTCGTGGAATACCCATCCGGCAACTTGTCAGCGATCTTGCGTGCGAGCGTAAGCCCATTAGCATGAATACCCGAACTTTCGATGATCACGATCACGTCGCCATGAGTGATCTTACCGATGATCAATCGTTCCTTCGGCTTTACGATTCCGATCGCGGAACCGGAGAGCACAACTGCTTCTGGAACCACGACACCCTTGAGAGTCGGCGTTTCGCCTCCGCCCCAGGTACAGCGTGCCAGGTTACATGCCTTCTTCCATCCAAGAATCAGATCGTTAGTTCGCTTTTCATTATCAAACCAGTCGGAAGTGCCGACCGCAAGATGCATCGCCACAGACAACGGTAGTGCACCTAGTGTAACCAGGTCATTAACGATCATAGCGACTGTGCATTGTGCAATCTGGTCGTAATACGATAGTGCGGTAATCCGACCCATAGCATCAGCGACCAAGTTCTTGGTGCCAAGACCTTCCTCAACATGAGCAAGGTAACTTTCAGTTGTCTCAATTAGATAGGCGCTTTCGCCTCTTGAAGATTCAAGTTCCCAAAACTCACCGCCGTTTAGGCGAGTGATATTTGCAGCTGTTTCTCGCGCAGCATGCTGCGCCATCCGCTTGAATGGGTCCATAGCATCATAATTGACGCCAGTACTTGCATAAGTCATGTTCATAGGTTGCTCCTTTCAGATTGTGATGTTCAGATTGAAACTATAAGATCATACTCTATAACAACCATAAACGAAAATGCCAATAAAATCAATAACAAACTTAATATACAGGTACATTTTACATTCCAGCTGGCCGTCTCGGGCTGCGACCGTGGTCGGTCAAGCCCAGATTGGCAAAATTAAGTAGTTTTAGTTTATCATATCGACGCAACTTGAGCACCTAGTTTTTTAACGCTTTCGTAGTGATGAGTCATTTGCCCGTCGAGCAAGGAAGCAAAAAGATAAGTCACCTCAACAACACTCTTGTAGAGTTTAAAAGACTCGAATGCCACAACTTCTAAATTGCCGTTCATCTTTTCCCAATCCTTCATCAGCTCTTGGTAACACATCTCTGCGTACGGACCGCCGTGTATGTACGAAGACAGATCTGTATATTGCTTCAACCTCCCCAAGAGATAGTCCTTCATGTCCTCCTGTATCAAAGACTCATCCTTCTGAGAATCTTCTAGCAAGTAGAAGAAAATGTTTGAGATCTTGAATTTATTTCCAACTTCCAAGATGGCTTTGTTATGATCCCCTTTCGTGTTCCATATTGTTTGATCGGGTCGGACAACCTTGGTGTAATTGTTCATCTTGATGAACGACTCCAGATCTTCCGACCCTTTCAGCTTTCCGTAGTACTCAACCCCCACATCGTCACTATCTTCCCTTAACGCTCTCGTGTAGATATATAGATGCCTGAATGTGTGCTCGGACAAAGAGCGGAAAAGAATCCCCGATGCATATCCACCCTGAGTGGCACAGCAACTAATGATTGAGTTGTGAATATACCCAGCCTTTGGCATGTATGCGAGCAGGGCTAAGCTGGTTTTTTTGAACTTTGTCTTGGAAAGAGACTCTGAAATTGGCTTAATGGATTTACTTATAGTGTCTGACAATTCAGCGGTTAGTTTGAACAGTTCTTCTACCTTCATAAATTTGATATTAGTTTAAGAAAAAATCACTTTCAGCTGTTCTCTTAATGTCTTATCAGGTGTATATATTTGCAGCCGAGCTTCTTTGCCTACATCACCGAGACATCCTGGGGGCCAACTCAACAAAGTGTTCGTGGCATACATAAAGATGATCGCATCAATATTCCCATTCTTTTGATCTTTCTTGAGAAGTTTTAGATACCACTTTGGATCATTCTGAAAAATGGGCGGGTATTTTGGAACTTGGTATCCAAAATACCAAACGATGATATCCTGAATGTAGTACTGCGCAAACTCCTTTGATTGGATAAAGAAAAATAGAACCTTCTTATGAGAACCCGTCTCAGCACCTTCAAATTCGCCGATATATTTAAGTGCAGCTGACATCTCATCTATGTCACTATCGAGGAAACCCGAATGTCCTGTCTCTGTCCTTTCCCATGAAAAAGTCCCCATCTCGGTCTTTTTAACCTCAATAGCAATACTAGAAAAATCTTTTCGCACAATTATTTCGCTACCGCCGCCCTTCGCCTGCAGTTTATCAATTACGTCTTGGTCTGCTTTTTCATAATTCTTGGGATGAAGATTCTTTACTGATATCGCCAAGTCATCGAAAACAAAATCAGCATCTGGCATTTCTGCGGGTTCATAGGCAAGGTTGGTTACTTTCTTACTTATGAACAGATCCGCTAAATTAAACTCGGTAAGAAAGGATAGAAATTCTGGTATCATCTTATTGTTGTCGAGATTACGAAGCAACTTCGCAAAGCCAGAAAATCTTGATTTCTTTACGTTCTTCCTTTTTTGCAAATATGAATCATGTGACTCTGGATGATGAGTCTTGTGCCATTCGACTATTTCTTCTATTTTCTTAAAAAAGTGTTCTGGCATATCGGTAACAATACATCATCAAACTCAACGTATCTCGAGCGACGCTCTACTTGGCTGCCGGACTTGGAATCGAACCAAAATTCTCGCTTTCAGAGAGCGATGTCCTACCTTTAGACGATCCGGCAATACATCTATAAAATACATTATAAATTAAGATTATTCAAGGATATAAAAAAATAAAAACTCCCTATCATTTCTATATGATATAGTCTTTAAACTTTAACAATTTACACAGTATCCTGGGTATGATGCAGCTTCATCTACATGCGATCTACAATAACCAGAGACACAGTAGTATAGAGCGCTATTAACATTGAAGCCACTTGCCCATGATTCATTCGGAAATTTACAAGTAGAAATATTTCCACCTGCCGGACAAAATCTTACACTAATTTGATAAATTTTTTGTCCTACACGGTCTGGGTCATCCCAATTCTCCCAGTCATAATAACTACCTGGCCAAGCTGGGTGTGGCCATGAACCAGTCGTAAGATATGATGTAAAAGCCGCAGGAAAGTCCCTTGCTGTATCTGGTGGATATACATAGTTGTTGTCCATGAGGTATAAAGTCAAAGCTCTTTCTAAAGATCTAAATTCAAGCTTCGTTCTTGCGAAGTTAGCTTTATTTTTTGCTGAACTCATTGAAGCTAATACTACTGTTGATAATAAGCCTATTATTGAGATAACGATTAGAAGTTCTATAAGAGTAAACCCGCCCTTTATTTTATATATCATAAATATATCTATTTTTTATTTCTCTTTATTCCTGCCTTTATAAATGCCGTAAACAAAGGATGTGGATTCAAAGGTCTAGCTAGAAATTCTGGGTGAAATTGGGTACCCAAGAAAAATGGATGCACTGATGTAGGCAATTCTGCTATTTCACATAATTTGTGATCGGGAGATACACCAGAGAAAACA
>CAZNUY010000028.1:0-2053 GCA_964576745.1 uncultured Candidatus Saccharibacteria bacterium
TCGAAAATATTTGTCATAAATAGGCAAGACTTTGTGAAAATCCAAAATACCATGGATCAATCTTTGAGCCAGATTTTCATGATCGCGATTGCCTTGCAATCGAAGTTTGTTGCGAATAAGTTCATCATCTTTCCATTCCCTCTCCGACAACTCTTTATTCTTAATCAAAAACTCTTTGCCACCTTTTTCATACCAATAGATAAGATATATTTCAAGAGCAACCAAAACTGAAGCAACTATATAGTTTGTAAGTCCACCGCTATAAACAAAGATAGCAATAATTACTCCTAGCAATATTTCAATAATATAGAAAAATCTTTTGGTCATTCTTATTCTCTCCAAAACTGCTGCTAGAGGGTGATTGATCATAAGGGCAATCAATAATGAAGCAGTAAGAGTAATAGAAACCGTGATCGGAATTGATTTTAAGTATTCACCTATAATTCCACTAGCAAAAAGCAATGGTAAGAAAGCCCAAACAGTCGCAAGGGTTGTGGTCAAAAGAACATATTTGAAATCATTAAGAACCAAGAGAACAGCTTCTTCAGGAGTAAATTTGCCTGTATTTAGATATTGTTTGGTTGCTGAGACTACCACTATCGCATCATCGACCAAGAGACCTAGAGACAAAATCAAAGAGAACATCGAAAGAAAGTTCAATGATATTCCCAGAAAATTTAGCATTCCAAATGTTACAAAAAACACCAATGGTATAGCTAATCCAGCAACCAAAGCCTCTTTGAGTCCAACTATCAAAAACAAGATGATTGAGACAAACAAAACTGTAAGCAAAAAGTCATGAGTCAATTGCTCAAAATCTGTACGGACTTGTTTAGCCATATCAGTACCCACATCATATGTGATCCCTGGTGGAAATCTTTTTATAGAATCTTCAACGGTCTTTTTTGCTGTATCAACTGTGTCCAAAATAGATGAGCCTTGCCTTTTGACCAGAGAAAGTGTCACCGAGTTTTTTGGAGTGGATCCTTCTATAGACAACCTAGAATAGGCAACTTTTTTTACAGCTTTTTCACGAACATTGGCTATATCACGAATCAAAATCTTGACCCCGTTTGCCCCACTCGATACTGGTACGCTTCCTATTTCTTCGACAGTATCCAGATTGACGTCGGTTCTCACTGGGACAATAAATGATCCACTTTCAAAGTTCCCGGAAGGAATAGCCGAATTGGCTGAGATAATAGCCTGATTTGCATCATTGATACTTACACCGTAGAAGGTTAACAAGTCTGGACGATATGCAACTTCGTACTCGATCTCATCACCACCAGATATACTGATCTCTCGAACTCCAGGGATCTTTTCCAATTCAGTTTGTATTTCCTCTGCATATTTGCGCAAAGTAAATCCATCATACGGACCAGTGATAGAGATAGACCAGATCGGCATGTCATCGAGAGAAACTTCAGAGACTATCGGATCTTCAGCTTCTGTCGAAATCTTTTGTTTGGCATCAGCCACCTTGTCACGAAGAAGTCTGATCGAACTTTCTATATCGGCCTTGGCATCAAATTCGACTGTGATAGATGAGATAGAATTGTATGAATTTGAAGTAATCTTATGCAAACCCTTCAAGCCAGCAAGCTCGGTTTCTATTTTCCTAGTAACAAATTTTTCTACATCCTTTGGTGATGCTCCAGGATATATAGTAGTAACAACAGCGATAGGTATTTTGACTTCGGGACTAGATTCACGAGGCAAAATAGCAAAAGAATATAAGCCCCATATCGATATAAGTACAATAAGCAAAATAACGACACGAAAATTCGTGACGAAATAATTTAGCCAAGTCTCTCGAAGTTTCGGATTGAACTCCAATTTGTCGAGATATCTGCTATCAGATGAATGATCGTTATTTTTATCCATTATAATTTTTGTTCTGACCTACCCTATTCTGTAATCACACTTTCACCGAGATCTAGTTCATATACAGGCGAGATGATACTCATACCACTTGTAAGTCCTTGGATGACTTGGACAAAATCTCCATCGACTTCCCCGAGAATGACAGGATTCTTTGTAACTTTATTAT
>CAZNUY010000028.1:2153-4694 GCA_964576745.1 uncultured Candidatus Saccharibacteria bacterium
ACATCAAGAGGCAAACCTGCTATCTTGCCATTTATTGGAGAACGGATGACAGTCTTTGCATACTGAGCCTCCAGATTTCGAAGTCCCGCACTAGCGAGAGCAACCTGTGCTTGTGATGAGGAGTTGTAGGCTGTATTGGAAGAATTAAAACCTGATTGCGAAGCGATAACACTAGAAATAGTTCCGCTTATAGTATTTCGCGAACCAGAAATGACCCCTTTCCATGTTGAGAGAAAAGTAGAAAATGAACTATTGGAATAAATTGCAGAATCATTTAGGACTTGAGAAATATCTCCCAACAGTTTATCTATAATGTTTAGATTTTGTAATGAATATGTAAGCGCAGAATTGATCTCACTATCTGTGGAATTATCACTGAGGTTGTCACTCACGCTTTTCCATTTTTCAAAAATAGTTTTGAGATCGATCCTAGTAAGAGTGATGCGATTGCTCAATCTGGAATCGACAACAAAAGATGTCAATCGACCACCATTACCATCATGATTGAACAATAGTGGATCTATTTGCGATATGACAACTTCGTAACCTTTGACATAACTATCTCTCACCTTATCGATGGCACTACTTCGAGAAGAAGCTTTTGATATACCACTATTTTCAAATTGACTATTGGCAAGATCGAGTGACGCTTCTGCTTGTTCTAGCTGGGCGAGGACGTCAGCGTTCTCGAGTTCAACTATTATTTCACCTTGCTGTACCTCTCTTCCTATTGGTCCATAGACCTCTCGTACAGGTGCGGAAAACTGACTTTTGAGATCGACTTGACCTCGACTAGTGACAAGACCTGTTGTGCTTACAAAGTCATTTCCAGAGCGATAATCTTCGACAGCAACTAGAGTAACTCTTTTTGCTGTAGTATTCGTCTCTGTAGGAGTAATAGATGCGCCATTTCGGCTAGCCAAAATAGCTATGATTATAGCCACAATAACCAAAATAGACGATATTACGCTGTGTTTCTTTATATATGAAAATATGCTCATATTTCGATATTACATGGAAATATCGATACTAGCAACAAATGGTACAATAGGGGTAAGAATTGGTCGTTGAAAACAAAATAACCACGGAGGAAATATGTATTCTTTTCTAAACGGATTACGCATAATCCAAGGTGGTATGGGAGTCTATATCTCCTCGCCATTCTTGGTCAATGCTTTCAGCAGGGCTTGTGAGAAGCTCGATATCAACGGATTAGGGACAGTCTCAGGTACAGCAGTCGAAAGACTAATGGTCACTATCCTGCAAAGCGGAGACCAAGGAGGTCACTTTAGACGCGCCCTATCCCACTTTCCCATGAAGGGAGTAGCGGACAGGGTTTTGAATGCTTACTACGATCCAAGTGGTCGTGGTATCAAATCGGCTCCAGTCTATCGACTCAACCCTTCTCGAAACTGGATCGAGCTTGCAGTTACAGCCAACTTTGCTTTTGTCTGGTTGGCAAAAGAAGGGCACAACCGTCCGGTCAGCATAAACTATCTGGAGAAAATCGCACTACCATTCGTCTACTACGTGACTGGCGCCGTCATGGCCGGAGTCGACGTCATCACTATGGGCGCCGGCCTTCCATTCGACATACCGCAAGTCATCGACGACTTGATGAATGGTCGGACTCTTCGCTATCCGATACCCATCATCGGAGTTGATGGCCATTTGGAAAAAGAGAAAGTCTACACAGAGTTCAATCCTTGGGAATTCTTTGGAGGTGGAATGCCGGCATTCAAGAGACCTGCGTTTATTCCCATTATTTCCTCGATCCTACTGGCCAAACTCTGTGTCGATCCGAGAAGGATGCCTACCGGAAGTGTTCAGGGTTTCGTAGTCGAAGAATCGACTGCCGGCGGTCACAACGCTCCGCCTCGGGGATCACAAATACTCGATGAACACGGTCAACCTGTCTATGGTGAAAAAGACAAAGTTGACTACGGTAAGCTCAGAGAAATCGGCTTACCTTTCTGGATTGGAGGAAGTTGTTCTTCACCAGAAAAGCTAAACTGGGCTCTTAGCATGGGAGCAACCGGTATCCAAGCCGGATCGATATTTGCTTATTCTAAAGAGTCAGGCATGAACCCCCTGATTCGAGAAGACTTCATACGTCGTGTACTCAAAAAAGAACTTCGGATCTTTACGAGTCCGCGTTTCTCACCTACCGGCTTCCCCTTCAAAGTCGCTGTCCTTCCTGATACACTGGCGGATCCTGAGACATACAATCGCCAGGTTCGAGCCTGCACCCAAGGTGCTTTAGTATCACTCTATCGCAAACCGGACGGATCAATCGGCTATCGTTGCCCTTCGGAACCAGTCGATACTTACATCCGAAAGGGTGGCAAAATTGAGGACACGTTTGAAAGACGTTGTCTTTGTTCTGGACTCATGGCGACCGCGGGTCTGGGTAAGCTCAAGTTCGATCATACCAAGATTCAAGCACCAATCGTAACCTCAGGTGACGATCTTGATTTCATACACCATCTTGGACGGAATGAAAATGGTGTTTACAGTGTCGAAGACGCTATTCGACACCTC
>CAZNUY010000028.1:4794-6939 GCA_964576745.1 uncultured Candidatus Saccharibacteria bacterium
ACTATTTGCGCTTCTTTGACTTGGTTTTCTTTGTCTTCTTTTTTGAGGAGGTCTTTCTTTTTTTTGCCATTTTAATTTGCGAGATAACTTTTATAAAAGTATTCGACCGATACAATTTAATAATAACATCTACAAAAATTATTTGTGAAAATATTTTCAAAAAAGTGGATAACTTTTTTATATTTTTTATGTTTTTTAAAAACCTTTTATACGTTCTGCATATTTTTTATGAAATTTATTTCCATAATATTCATATTGATTTAAATTTTATTATGAGTAAGATGGGGTAAGAATCATAAACCAAATAATCAAACCGACAACCAGAGGACAGAAATATGTCAATTACAATGTATGGACGTTATCCTGACACGAGATGTGATGATTGTGGGGTGTGTAATGTATGCGTTAAGCACATCGGGTTTCCACTTGTTCCAAGAGATCAGAGTGGCCATTTCTGTGACACTTGCTCAGTGGTGAGGAGAATTCGAGCCGATCAACAGCTCGAGCCCTTACCCATCGGCCAGACCAAATACGTAGGTCGATGCAAAAACCGGTCGGTATCAATCAGGTATCCAGCAAGCGCTATTGGTCCAGGAGATCATTCAGTCTCGGACGCAATCATGAATATTCGGACCGAGCTTGGCATCAATATGAACACGACCACGACAAATGGTCTGGTCGAATTTTACTTTCGATTAGTAGCGCCCGGATCGTTCACGTCTGAAAAAGAATTGGACATGAACTCGGTTGAGTCAGCCCTAAACGGACTTCGTGCCAGATTCCCCATCGTCACCATTGGCGTCAAATGTTGGCTGTAATCCAGCTGACGATGTCACCACCACGCGCCGATACTCTCGGCGCGCGTTTTTGTATTGCTTTATTAAACCAAATTTGTAAAATTCAAACAGAACTGTCACTGGAGGAACATATGCCCGATACAATTCGCAAACATTTTCCCGGAATAGCGTGCTCCGATTGTGGAATCGTGAACGTGTATTACTTTCACCAACGCGGTGCACTTGTACCAGTTGGGACAAGCGGTTACTTCTGTCCAGATTGTTTTACTGTACGGAGTACTAGATTCCAAAGTAGTCAAACGCCACTTCCGATCGGTGAGACTACTTACACCGAAAGATGCAGAGGCAAGAGAGTCCTGATCACCTTCCCTAGAGGAAGAGACGCGGTAAGGACATTCGTCCTGCTAATGTTCGCAAGTAAGCTCGACACCACAGTTATTCCTTATAACAACGGAAACGCTGAACGTTGTGATTTTTTCTGGCGTGATGACTTTGACAGTACCGAGGTCGACAAGGTTCTCAAAGAACTCCGATTACAGTACCCCGAAATTGCCATCACTGATTACCACTACTGCTGAAGACTGACCAAACCCACACATCTGTGGACACCACGCGCCGATACTCTCGGCGCGCGTTTTTTATTATTTTAATTATTAAAAATTATTTTTACTCCGACACAGGAGGTACAGCACCACCATCGTACTTTGTATCGTATCCAGGGTTCTCTGCTGGTCGCATCTTATTTGGATAATTGATATCAGATCTTACATCATGAGAAATTTGTTTGAAGAATTTGAAAGCTTCATAAGGATTTGTAATATTTCGAAGTGTGTATGGCTTTTGTACTGCTCCACCCTGGCGGTTATAAGTAAATGAACCTGCAGTAGAGATGAGGATACTTCCAGTATTCTTGCCAAATATTTTGTCAAAGACTCCGACGTTGACTTCAGAATTTGTCACCTGATCAAAATCAACAGTCTCAAAATCACGACCAATAACACCTTTTTGCAAGATCACTCTTTTGTCTGTAATAGCATAATATGTTCGCTTGTGAACTAAAATCTGATATATAGGCATTCCGAAAACAAGGATTATTCCAACCCAAAAATGAGGTAATAATAATATGCCGAAGCCGTATATATGTGATCCAAAGAATATATCACTAACAGCGACGAAAATAAACGGAATCAGGAATGCCATCCAAAAAAGCCCAAATATTGTTGTCATCGCTGATCCACCAAAAAAGAATGGCCAAAAACTTGGACCACCTTGCCACATCACTTTTTCATTTTCGTTCAATACTTTGTTGAGCTCGTTCATATAAATATGTTAGAGGTTAATATGTTGG
>CAZNUY010000029.1:0-6826 GCA_964576745.1 uncultured Candidatus Saccharibacteria bacterium
CCATGCTTTTCGATAGCCTCCGCTTCATCAACATCGATCTCAACTGGTAGAGCGATAGCTCTAGAGAACGAGCCCCAGTATAATTCCTTCATAATAAAATCTTCTTCAGCAACCGTGCGCTCTTCTTCACGCTTGCCACGGATAGTGACGAGGTCTCTTGTAATAGAAATATCTAAATCTTCTGGTCGAACGCCAGCAATCATCGCTTTTATTACGACTGTCTCGGCGTTTTGGTATACATCAACTGTGAGTTCGCCCTCTTGCTCGGTTGTTTCATCCTCTGTCTCCTCATCATCGTCTTCTGAAACAGAAAGATTTTTCTGTACAACAGGGTTTTCTTCTTCATCGTTATCCATACGGACAACTCCAGTTAATCTTTCAAAGAATGAGCGTTTTTCTTTTGACATGTTTGTATACTATTTTTCTTTTATTATATCAAGAGACTTGCGGTTTGACCACTTTTATCTCTTCGAATAAGACGATCAGGATCACGGTTGCTCCCCAAACCCATCCAAACGCTTTCAGAGTATCAGAAGTTGTTCCATTAATTATAGATAAATTAAATGCTGAGTGCAACGTGATAGCTGTGACTAACCCAATTATTGTTGCAATAATTTTTGCAAAATATCCTTTATAAAATACATAACCCAAAGCAAAACCAACGGATGCAGAACTTACAAGATGAACCAAGGTCGCTCCAATAAAACGCATATTACCAGTAATGATACTTTCGGCTATCGCTCCACCCATGATAGGTTGGAATAAAAAGAAGGCATTTTCGAGTGCAGCAAATCCAAGGGCACCAACAACACAATAAATCATGGCATCTATAGGTTCATCATTAAAATCACTATTTAGTGCTATTACTGCAATAGCAAGAAACTTAAATACTTCTTCTACTCCCGCCCAGAGAGTATATTGTAATGATGTCTCCAAATTAAAACCGGCTACGTATCTTTCTGCAAAGATTGAAGCAATGACTGCCAAGAAACCGCCAAGAAAAGTTATTATGATTAACCACCTCGGCTCTGGATGAATATCTTCACGAATCCAAAACCATAGCCAAATTAGAGAAGGGAGAATCCCAGCCAAAAAAGCATAAACTAAGGTACTAACGTTCATGAGGATATTATAGCAGGTAGTTTTTCGGTGCACTTCATTATTTTCCAAAAATAGTGGATAATCGAACAATGGTAGAGCAAAATACGAATTCATCGGATATTAAGAGTGGCGAGACTAGCTCAAGAAATACTGTCTTTTTGTATAAAAAGCTGGGTGAAACACCTCTCGAGTGTATTTTGAGGTACAAAGCAGACACCGGTGAGACTAGAGTCATGACATACGCTGGTAGACTAGATCCTGTAGCAGAGGGTGGTCTACTATGCCTAATTGGTGACGAGTGTAAGAGCAAAGCCAAATACCTCTCACTCAACAAAAAGTATACATTCGAAATATTAGTTGGATTTTCGACCGATACGCATGATTTGCTTGGGCTAACAGAGGTGACACCTCTGGTAAACTTGGGCGAAGTAGATTCAAAATTGTTACATTCACTTCAGAGTTTTATTGGCAAACAGCATCAAGTATATCCAGCCTATTCTTCAAAGACTGTAAATGGAGTTCAACTCCATACTTTGGCTCGAGCCGATAAACTTGGTGATATAGATTTACCAAGTAGGGAAGTAGAGATTTTTGAATTAAAATTATGTGGCACACGAAGTATTTACGGCAAGGAATTATTAAATAATATTTTAAATAAAATAGATCTAGTAAAAGGTGATTTTAGACAGAAACAAATAAAAGAAAAGTGGAAAAGTGTCCTGAATGAGTCAATTTCATATGAGATTTGTAAAATAGAAATGCACTGTTCTTCTGGCACTTATGTACGTGCTTTGATACGTGATTTAAGCAAAAAAATGGGTATTCCTATGTGTGCGAATTCCATAAAAAGGACTGCAGTAGGCGACTTTGTGTTGCCTTAAATGCAATAAAAAGTCTAAACACAGACCTTGACAAATTACTACTTTTCTGCTAGTACTAAGACAGAACCGTGTGTGGTAACCGCATATCGTAATCAGGCTCAAGCTGAGTCTTGGTGTCCAGATCGACACCAGCGATATGCGGTCACTACAAAAACTGAAGAGGAAAGAAAGGCAATGAAAAACTTCATTAAGATGCTGGTTTTCGGTATGGTCTGGCTTCTGGCGGGATTCGCAACGATGGCCCAGCCGTCCGTCGGGGACTCGATCTCCGGCGCGTCCACTGTCGCTTCCAAGCCGTCCAAGAAGTTGGCAAGTAACGGAGGGTTTGTCGGAGGGGTTGTCAACGTCCGGGTCATTCCGGTGCTGGGAAGACCCCTTAATCCGGGTGACGGATGGTTGGAACCACGTCAGTTCGTGGACGACCTATTAAACAATCGGGAGTATTGGGTGCCGGCCATTTTGGGCCCGATCTCCTGGAAGTCGCTAGTCTATGCCGAAGTCAACGGCGTGGCGACCACAGACTGGCCGGTGGCTCAGCAGTTGGTCGTCATCGAATCGATCGATGACAGTAACTCGATCTCCATCGGCACGGTGTCGATGGAGTCAGTCGAAACGCCCACTGGCGCCCTGTCCGACGTCTACAGTGTCGGCAATAGGAGCTACAGCTCCGCTGCCATCGGAGTCAAATCTGACGGAACGATCGTGACCGGCGGCCCGTCCGACCAGATGGTCTCGAAGATCATCATGGTTTTCCAGATGAGACTGTTTACGGGTGGTGCTTCCAAGGTCAGCCGCGACGAGGCTCGGAACTGGATCCTTCGCCAAGCGGAATACAGGTTGACCTACAAGGTTTCCGTGAAAGATAGGGAAGTCCGTGGCGGTGAAGCGTCCGTGACGGTGGAAAAGCCTCACTTGACCATCGCACGCAACTCCGTCACCCTCGTCGGTGATGAACCCGAGTACCTGT
This sequence comes from uncultured Candidatus Saccharibacteria bacterium, assembly GCA_964576745.1. Taxonomy (GTDB): domain Bacteria; phylum Patescibacteriota; class Minisyncoccia; order Phycocordibacterales; family PALSA-1337; genus C7867-002. Next base: position 2,950 of record CAZNUY010000029.1, read on the forward strand.
ACGACATCCAGTACACCGACGTGGTGTCTGGTCCGTGGAGGAATCTCGTGGTGGCCTGGCCGGGTGACGAAATCCCGATCAACACCGCCACGGGGAAGACGAAATTCTTCAGGGCCACGCCGAGGCAGTAACCTCGGAAAGGTTGGCAGACACCTTTCGATCACATTTGGTCAGAAGTCTGCACGCGCTCCCGCATTACCACTGGAAAGCCAGTAGGAAATGCGGGAGTTTTTTGCATATTAGTGAATTTTACATATGTCTGACATCTGCAGACATCTACCCCACTCCCCCTTGACATTTTACACGTTTTAGTATAGGGTTCGAATTGTAACGCATAGAGTTCAATATTAAATATTATAAAAATATGACGAAAAACCTTATAAAATCTATAGCAATTACCATGGTTTTCATACCAGTGGTCACTTTTGCTAGTCCAGCGCCGTCTACAGCCCCAGTTTCTTCACCCGCTTCAAGCCCTCAAGCTTCAGCTCCTGCAACTGGTAGTTCTGCTTCGACAGCATCATCCAATCCAAGTTCAGGTGATTCATCATCTACTTCTGCTCCTGCAACAAGTAATTCATCAGCAACCGTTAATAATACACCTACTGGAGGTTCAAGTTCAGCTACTAGTCCTTCAACAGGTGGTTCAAGTTCTACAGCAAGTGAACCAACTTCTACACCAACTCCAACCCCAACAGCTACCCCTACTCCAGCTCCAGTAAATCCAACAAATGGTGGTTCAGGCTCTTCATCAGGTGGAAGTTCATCTTCAAGTGGAAGTCGTGTTGCTTACCCATATGCTTGTAACCAGTTCACATCTTTCATGAGATATGGTGCAAACAACGATTCAAATCAGGTTATAAAATTGCAGACATTCCTACGGGATGCAGAAAAGATGAATATTACCGTAAATGGTATATTCGACAAACAAACTGAAAATGCTGTCATTGCTTTCCAAAACAAATACAACAGTACAATCATGGGACCATGGGGATCAAGTAAAGGTTCAGGTTATGTATACATTACTACAATAAAGCAGATCAATAAGATTGCATGTAGTATTCCTCTATCATTGAATCCTCAAGAATTGGCAATAATTAACGAATATAAAAATAGACGTGGTACTGCTTCTTCTGTGATCGTCACTCCAAAAGTTGAAAATACTCCAGTTCAAATTGAAGTCAAGAATGAGGGTAATACTATAATTCTCACTTCAAGTCCAGAAGCAAATACAGAAGCTACTGCTTCAGTTGCAAAATCATCTGTCATGAATAGATTCTGGAAATTCTTGGTTTATCTCTTCAAATAATAAGAAGAGAGAAAGTTCTAACAAAAATCCCTCATCTGAGGGATTTTTGTTAGTTCAATCTTTTTGTTCCATCAGCTTTTAATTGTTCACTATATTTTCTATCATCTATTGCACCAACCAAAGCAATCATAAGAGCGTTGTCGCCAGAAACGTGTCTCGAAGGCAAATAAAGTGGCAGACCATACTCTCGGGAGATATTTTCAAATGATCTTCTCAGTCGATTATTGGCTACAACACCACCTCCGGCGATTATTGTCTTGGCCCCGACTTTGTCTATTGCTTTACGCAATTTCTTGGACAAAACCTCATCAACACATAGTTCAAATTCAAGAGCGATACTTTTCTTAAATTCATCGCCAATAATCCCAGTAAGATTTTTTTCATCACGAATAGCATATAGAACAGCAGTCTTGAGTCCGGAGAATGAAAAATCCAAATCATCACTTTTTAGCATCGGTCTTGGCAATTGAGAAACATACTGGATCCCTTCTCGTTCGGCTTGCTCAGCCAACTTACTTATATGAGGACCACCGGGGTATGGCAACTCCAGCAATCTGGCGACTTTATCAAAAGCTTCACCGACAGCATCATCTCTGGTTTGACCGATAATTTTATATTTTAATGGAAATGCCGTCGTCTCACTTTGTTTGTTTATCTCTACCAATTCTGTATGTCCACCACTGATGAGCAACGCAACTGCTGGATATTCTATGACTTTTAATTGACTCCAGTCCTTATTTTCTATTTCATTATTTAATAATGAACCGATGACGTGACCTTCCATATGGTTGACTGGAATAATTGCTATTGACCAAAGCTCAGACAATATCTCGCCGAAACTAATACCGACCCACAGAGCTGGCTCCAAACCAGGACCTTCGGTAACAGCAATACGATCTATTTTTGGAATAAAACGCAAGAAATTGATATCGGTAAGCGAATCCACGAGATCAGAATTCTTTGGTCCAAATTTCAATTTAATTTCATTTATCTTTCTTTCAAATTCATTTTCTGAAATCAATGATTGATTGCCATCAATATATGGTCTGGCATCAGCCAGAAGTTTTCTAAGTAATGGAATAAGATTTTTACCATGCTCACGTTTTGCAAGAGAAGGGAAGACCCCACCAAATTGACTATGCAATTCAGCCTGCGAATGGATCAGTGAACCGATGACTCGATATTCCAAAGTCACACCACTTTCTTTTGTTTCGAGTAGAGCCAGTGCTGATTCATCACAACTTGTTTCTATGCCGAGGGTGATCATTATGACTTGATTCTATAACAAATTTGTAATATTACAATACAAACATAATGGTTGCTTATATATTTTATCCAATATAATATATACACAATTATATGCGCCTTACTGATTTCCAGAGAATTATTATAATGAATACATTATCTGGTATCGGCATGAGTCTTGTTGGTATTTTTATTCCAATATATTTACTGCAAACAGGCTTTCCATTAACGTCAGTTATTATCTGGCTACTTATCCATCATAGTTCATTGTTATTTGGTGCATTTCTGTCCGTCTACGTCTCTAACATGATCGGATTGGTTAGATGTTGGTATATTCGTGTCATATTGTTATTGGCACTATTCATTGGACTTTACATTCTACCAGATCACCATTCGTTGCTTTTCATTTTGGGTATCATTAGCGGTCTTGAATCTGCATTTTTCTGGATACCATACAACATTCTTACTGTGAGAAAAACTAGTCACGAAACAATGGGTTCATCTCTGGCCAAACTATCGAACATTAGCTCTTTAGTTGGATTATTTATACCATTTATTGCTGCACTCATTATTATGAATATCGGATACCCAGCTTTATTTGTAATTGCTTTTATTTTTATATTAATATCACTCATTCCTGTGATAGCACTAACTTCTGAAAAAACAAATTTTAATTTTAACCGAATATCAGTAATGGCTATAATAAAAGATAACAAACATTTTATCCTGCCGGAAATATTCGACAACTTGGGACAAGACGCAGGGATTATCTGGTCTTTATTTATATTTGTGACAGGTCTTACGATCTTAGATTTGGGTCTACTTGGTGTTATTTCAGGAGTAGTGGGGATCGTGGTAACACATTTTACAGGATACTTGATAGACAAATGGGACAAGCACAAAGTTATCAGATTTGGTGCAATATTTACTACACTTAGCTGGCTTGCCTCATATTTGATTGCAATATATTATCCAACACCTTCTATGCTCTACCTCATAACAGCTCTCAGAGGTTTTGCGATAGGAGTGTTCGCCATGTCTTATGGGGCGGTAATGATGAACAGGGCACGAAATCATGACTCACAATTTCTCGTTCTTAGGGAAGTACCTACAATACTGGGAAGATTGATTATATTTTCACTAGCGATATTATTTATCTATATAGATAAATTTGAACTGGTATTCTTGCTTGTAGCTCTACTGTCTACATATTTCTGGTTCAATAATATTAAGCGACTAACCAAGTCTACTTAACACAACTGAGACGATAGTGCGCGATACAGGACTTGAACCTGTGACCCTCCCCACGTCAAGGGGATGCTC
>CAZNUY010000030.1:0-6658 GCA_964576745.1 uncultured Candidatus Saccharibacteria bacterium
TCTAAATATTCGCCTTTTGTTGGTTTATTATCCATTTAATCTAATTTATCTACCATAAGTCGCCTTAAAGGAGACCTGTAGTCACAATACTAGCATATTTGACCGAAATCAACAATAGTCTCAAATTCACTAAATTTAGGTAAAAACTAGTGAATGAAGCCTTGTTTTTACCTTCTATTCACTAGTTTTTAAAGATATTAAAGTTTGAAGGCTTAACTTTTAATTTGGCCCATGCTTATTAAAAGTTCTATGCCTCCACACACTCTTTACTTTTTTGACTTCTAGGAATAATGTTGCGACATGAGTCAATTATTAATATCAGTTGTAGGGGGTCTCCTCGTTATAATCATTGCTGCTATATTCGGCCTTGGTGGGAACACAAAGGTAACTGTCCATGGTGGTGGAAAGGTTAAGAAGACAGGAAAATGGATAATCATTATCTCGGTAGTGATGTTTTTCATTGGACTCTCTCTATGTAAAAAGAGTGATCCAACTCAGTGGGGCTTTGATCTAAACATTCCCTCTACTCTCTACGGCGTTACAATCATGCTCTACAGTGGATTATTTTTTGTTGTCGGCAAAATTGTAGCCTGGTTTCAAAGACCATAAACTTATGCAGCTCACAGATAAAGACATCGAGAGGTTTCAGGCGCTGTATAAAACGCATTTCAATAAAGATATTTCGCGTGCAGAGGCAGTAGAAAAAGGTACCAAGCTTTTAACTTTAATGAAGGCTGTCTATAAACCCATGACTCAAGAACAGTTCGATGCAATACAGAAGCGAAGAAAAGATACTCTGCCAGCTTTAATTAAGAGACTAGAGGAGGATCAGCTTTGAAACTCAACCTCAAAAGGATACATTCCCATTCCACAGGTCCCTTGGAGAGTGCCGAGTTTGCCTTCGCCAATATCAATATCGGTTGAACCTGTTTGTGGAAGCGATTTGCTTATACCCAGGCTTGGAATTCTGACTGACGATGAGCAATCAAAGGTTCCTTTGGTGTTGAATCTGATGACTGTTGGAATACCTGCTTTTGCAATACTTTTTCGTGGCTGATAGCCTCCTCTCGCAGTTATTTCAATGATTTGCTTTCCATCGACGACACTGACATTGTTTGCATTTGCCACTTGTCCCGCATCACCTCCACTTCTAGTCAGCATAAAGGCTCCGCCAATCAGTACCACCGCCACAATAATTGAGATAATAGTTGCTTTCATAATTGGAATTATACTAGAAGTTAAAGACTGGCGGAATAACCCCAATCACGACCAAGCTATTAATAAGATTGAAGAGAGCGAACATGATCACAATCAGTCCGGCTGTCTTGAAGAAGATACCTGCCTTTGAACTCTTTTGGATGCTGAACGAGCTGAAGCTGATGAGAGCCAGGACCGGCAAGGTGCCGAGTGCGAAAGCAAGCATCGTAAGTCCTCCAGTAAGGAAACTTCCTGTGGTGAGTGTGTAGAGCTGCATCGACTGTGTGAATCCACATGGGAGGAAGAAGGTGGCTATACCAACTAGAAGTGGTGTGAGTGTGTGATTGAACTTTGAAACGCCATGAGCATGTTTGGCGATAAACTTTGGCATTGATGGCTGTAGCTTTTTAGCCCAATGGAAGGTATCGAGAAGATTGATACCGAGGATAAGCATGACAATGCCGATTATTAGACTTAGAACGAAAGTAGCTGAGGCGTTCAGTGTGAATGCAGACCCAATCGCACCAATAACCCCACCGAGAATAAAGAATGAGACGATTCGTCCGGCATGGAACATGAGCTGAGGTCGTACCTTGTCACCTTCTTTTGCAAAGGTAGCTGACATCGATAGGACCAGTCCACCAACAACCGCCATACAAGTTGAGAGCGAGGCGATGATCCCGATCACAAATGCGGTCCCGTAAGTTACATTACCGGCACTTACAAGATTTACGATTCCCATTTTCTGCAGCACTACAAAGAGCACTGCGAAACCAAGTGCGATCGGGACCGCAATCTTGAAGTCTCCCCATTTGGCATTGCGCTGCTGTTTTTCAACTGAAACAATGTAGCCATGAGGCTTGAGGGGTATTGTAAGCTCCTCAGCAATCTGTTCCTGGGTCTTGTCACCAAACTCTCCAGTAACTTCTACCGAATGATTTTTAAGACTCGATTTGACGTGGGTAATATTAGGCAGATCGCCAAGCTCGCTCTCGGTCATGAGAACACAAGCATTGCAATGCATACCATGTACGTGAAAGGTTAGTGTTTTCATAATTGATAATGCTTCTCTAGGTTATATAACCTCTCCTTTTCTCTCAAGCATCATGTGATGGATTGTCGCGACTTGAAGCCAGGTTGCGATAAGGATAAGTATGCCTGCACAAAGCAGAGCATCTATTTTAGTAACACCCAGTACAAAATTGTCAGCCCCTCCGAAGACTGCAGCTAAAAATGAGATCACTCCGATAAGACCGACCATAACACTTCCTACATGCATTACTTTTGATAGTTTCATATATTTTATGTTTAATTATTTTAATAAATTTATTTATACCAAGTTGCGTACCAGCCCTGCATTTGCTGAATCTCTTTGGCCTGGGAGCTAGTAATGTTTTTTGCGAGCTGCTGCATTTCAGGCTGGTTGCTTCCAGATTCAAGCATGTTCGCCATCATGATTGCCATTTGATGATGTGGAATCATCTGCTCTATGAATGCCTTGTCAAAATCTTCTGCATTTCTAAGAGCTGTGAGGTCTTCTGATCCGCCCATGTGCATACCGCCTTGCGACATCATTCCACCCATCATTGCGCTACCCTTAGGAACATCTTTTCCAAACCAGTTCTTGTACCAGCTTTTCATCTGTTGATTTTCAGATTCCTGTGCGCCAATAATTGCTTGAGCGAGTGTCTTTATCTCAGGTCTCTTTGCTTTTTCCAAAGCCAGATTTGCCATAGCGATAGCTCCTTCATGATGAGGAATCATTTGTTCGATGAAGTGCTTGTCGATGGTGCTGGCGACTTGGTTGTTTCCAACCACTCTTTGGTTATACGATGAGTTATTTCCCCAGTTCATCATTCCGAAGCTTCCATAGCGCATCATCGGATAAAACACTCCGGCAAGGAGAAGACCGATAGCGATCCCTCCGATGCCGTATAAGATTTTGTTGTTTTGATTGTTGTTCATATATTTTTATAGTTAGTTTTATAATTTACACTCCTGCATACTTCACAGGATCGGCTGTAAAGTGATTCTTACAGTGGATAGCGCAAAAGTAGTAGGTTTTACCTTTGTAGTCTGCAGTTGCTTTAATGCTATCTGCATCAAGCTCCATTCCACAGACAAGATCGAATGCCACTTCTGGATCGATAGTTTTGTGTTTTTTATTGTCCTTAGACTTTTTTGTTTGCATAGATTTTTAAGATTAGAAATAGTAATAGAAATCCTATGCAAAGAGGGACTGTTTTCAAATAACGAAAGCCAGCGAGTAATTTTTCTTGGGCGAGTGAGCTCACGTTCAGGGTCATGTCGAACTTGCCAAAATGCCAGATTGGTTATAAGTGAATCTTGTCGTTTTATAAAGAAGTACCTTATGCTCAAAAATACAGCAAATAGAAGTGCCAGAAGGAATATAAACGGTGTTGATGGGACCACGCTAAAGAAAGAGATAAATGCTTGTATGTGATGAACCGACATCGCCGCAATGTTTTCCGGACATGGTGTATTGTCTACGGCCGAAGCGATGCAGCCGACTGCATGATTAGGTCCATGATTCATTGAGGTAAAACCGAACACCCCTATTACCAGGACACTTGTGATTATTAATAATGAAAGGAGTTTAGTCATTATAGTTTTTTAGCCTTAATGCGTAGCGAATTCGACACCACAGACACCGACGACATTGCCATCGCAAAGCCTGCAAAGACAGGATTCAAGAGCCATCCGAAGACCGGATACAAAGCCCCTGCAGCAAGTGGTATGCCTACGATGTTGTAAATAAAGGCCCAGAAGAGATTTTGCTTGATGCCTCGCATGGTGATCTTTGAAAGTTTGATTGCCTTAACGAGCTTAGAGATATCTCCGCCGAGAAGCGTTATACCAGCCGATTCTATCGCCACATCGGTTCCGGTCCCCATGGCAATGCCTATGTCAGCCTGAGCGAGTGCAGGAGCATCGTTCACACCGTCACCGGCCATTGCTACTACTCGACCTTGTGACTGCAATGCTTTTATCTTTTCCAGCTTGTCCTGTGGTAGCACGTGGGCCACAACATCATCAATACCGACAAGAGAGGCAATATATTTGGCAGCCTTTTCATCATCGCCAGTAAGCATAACAACCTTAATACCGAGAGCGTGGAGATTCTTTACTGCCTCGACTGATTCAGCTTTTATTTCATCGGCCACCATGACAAAACCGAGGACCTTTTCTTTGGTGGCGAGTATGACTGGTGTTTTACCTTGAGAAGTAAATTCATTAAGCTTTGCGGAATCAAAGGAAATCTTGAGATCACTTACGAGCTTTGCATTGCCTACAAAGTATTCTGTGCCACTAATTGTTCCCTTGAGACCCTTGCCTTGTATGCCCTCAAAATTTGATATGTCGGATACAGATGTATTCTTTTCTTGTGCATAGCTTACGATCGCATGTGCGATAGGGTGTTCTGATTTTTTCTCAAGCGAAGCGAGAATCGAAATAAGTTCATTATCTTTCAGATCAGATAGGTTCTGTATATCGACGAGAGTTGGCTTTCCTTTGGTGATCGTGCCTGTTTTATCAACTACAACTGTATTTACCTTATGGAGTTTCTCAAGTGTTGCCGCGTCTTTGATGAGAATCCCTTCTTTTGCCCCCTTACCGACTCCAACAATGATCGCTGTAGGTGTGGCGAGGCCGAGGGCGCAGGGACACGCAATTACGAGAATACCCACAAACGACACCAGACCAAATGACAGTGCCTGTGAGAAGCCTAGATATTGCGAGCCGAAGATAAGCCATGCACCGAGAGTGAGGAAAGAAATTACCAAGACGATAGGCACAAAGACTGACGAGATTTTGTCCGCAAGTGCCTGAATCGGAGCCTTGCTGCCTTGAGCGTCTTCAACCATCTTGATGATCTGAGCAAGAAGAGTTTCGGACCCAACTTTTGTGGCTCTGAATGTAAACGAGCCACTTGTGTTGATCGTACCGGACACCACGCTGTCACCAACCTTTTTCTGTGCAGGCATCGGCTCTCCAGTAACCATTGATTCATCAATAAAAGAGCTACCTTCGGTTATGACACCGTCTACCGGAATTTTTGTGCCTGGTTTAACAATGATGAGATCTCCATGCTTTACATCATTCACTGAAATCTCTATTTCCTTTCCATCACGAATTACAAGTGCAGTTTTAGCTTGGAGGTTAAGAAGTTTTTCGATGGCATCACCCGTCTTTATTTTTGATCTCGCTTCCAAATATTTGCCGAGTGCAATAAAAGTAATAACCACAATTGTGACATCGTAGTATTGATACTCGACATTAATGAAAGGGCGGAGAACATCTTCAAATGCGGTGACTGCAAAGCTGTATAAAAATGCTGCTGTAGTTCCAATTCCGATCAATGTATCCATATTTGCCTTGCCATATCGAAGGAATCTATAAAAACCTAACAAGTATGGCTTGCCGACAACAAAGAGAATATATGTCGCTAGTATAGGAAGGAGATGATGTATAAATTCTTTGATCGTATAACTCATTTCTCCTACGACTCCGTATTGTGCAAGGATATCCCAACCCATAACCAGCGCAGCAAAGATAGCGATTGGAATTGCAGAAAGCAGCATTGTTCGCATACTTGCAACCTCCGCTAATTTCTCTTTCTTTGATTGATTGAGTCCAAGGTGTGCAGCATGCTCATCTGCAGACATGCCCATATCCTCGGCTGACTGACCACCATGAGCATGTGAAGCCTCCTGGTCCAATGCAAGAGAGTAACCCAAGGGTTCTATTTTCTTTGAAAGCTCTTGTGGACTTGTTTTTGATTCATCAAAAGCCAGTTTTGCCTTTTCGGTCCCGTAATTTACTTCAGCAGAGTGGACCCCTTCTGTTTTCTTAAAGGTTTTCTCGATAATACCAGCGCATGAAGCGCAATGCATTCCTTTTACTCTGTAAGTTTTAGCTTGTGGATGATTCATATTTTTATTTGCGCTTAAGTTTATAAACCTTAAGAATCTCGTCGACTGCTTTCTTTTCGCTGCCATGCTTCATTTGATGGACAACGTGGGTTGAAAGATGATTTTCAAGAACTAGATCCTCAATTCCCGTAAGTGCCTCTTTAATGGCTGACACTTGAGTAATAATGTCGATACAATATTTTTCATCCTCAACCATCTTCTGCACACCCCTGATTTGTCCCTCGGTAATTTTTAATCGGCGAATAGCTTTTGTTTTGATATCTTGTCTCATATACATACATAATACCCCCTAGGGGTATAGGAGTCAATCGCAAGATATCAACACTTCTTAAACTAACGCCAACTGCGCACTCGTCGGCCGGACCAAAGGATAGATCCCATCCTTCAAATTTGGGATGTAATGGTAGTTACTTGTGGTCCTGAAATAGGTAGTTATTTCATCAACGACGCGGAGCAGATGTTAGATAAATTTATCATATGGTCAGTCTCAATTGCAGCAATAATTT
>CAZNUY010000031.1:0-6653 GCA_964576745.1 uncultured Candidatus Saccharibacteria bacterium
GAGTAGAGGTTAGAGGTTTCTAAAGTGTCTACTAAAAGGGGTACGGTTCACTAAGAACAATTTATCTTGACAAAATTAAGAAGATTTTGCTACAATTATACCAATGACAAGTCTGGCCGTTAGTTACTAAACGAGGCAGAGAAGCAAAACCGCTACCGATTCGTTCGGGGCGGTTTTGTTTTGTATCTGATAGTCTGATCCCATGATCACAACCCCTTCACTCTCTCAATAACAAAACCCTTTTCGTTGTTTCTGGTATTTACTTTTGCTTTGATTGCTAGACATTTGTCCGCAACAATGAGATCTTTATTTTCTTTGTAAGTACGAGGGAAGACCACTGCCTCGGCGCTACCAGAGAAGTCAGCGATCTGTATGAATGCCATAGTTTCATTATTCTTGGTTTGGACAAGTCGCACTTCATTTATTATTCCTGCAAAGATAACAACCTGATCGTCTTTGCCTGTTTCCAACGCTTTTTTTATATTCATCTCTTTCTTTTCGATCATTGCTCGGAATTTTTCTAGTGGGTGTCCTGATACATATAAACCAAGCAATTCTTTTTCCCAAGCAAGTTTCTCCTTCATGTCGACTTTTTCTGTTTCGATCAATTTCAGACTTGGAATATTGGCATCATGGCTAAGTCCGCCAAAAAGTGAACTTTGATCAGAATTGTGTTTTTGTCCCTCTTTGTTGTATTCGAGCATAAGATCAATGTTTCCAAGCAAAATACCGCGGTCGATTCCAAAGCAATCCAGTGCTCCAGCTTTGATGAGTGATTCCAGTGATTTTTTGTTTAAGTTGCGATCTTTTACTCGGTCCAAAAAGTCTGTAATTGATTTGTATTTTCCATTCTTTTTTCTCTCGTCAATTATTGCTGTCGATATGCCTTGACCGAAGTTTTTGATTGTCACCAGTCCAAAACGTATGCGGTAGGTGTAGTTTTGATTGGTATCGAGAGGTACCGAAGAAACATGATTTTCAGAACCGACTCTCGGAGGCCACGTAGGTGGCCGAGAGTGAGGTGCGGAGCCAGCAGGCTCCGACACCGTTCGGTTATGAAAGTCATGTTTCGTAGGTACTTCGGCGATATTAATTTGTTTCGCTTCTTTGACCACCGTAAACTGACTGAAACTTTCATTAATATCAGGTGGCAAAACAGGAATACCCAATCGTTTACATTCTGCTATTGTCTCTGCCACTTTCTCTGTCTCGCCCTGTTCTGACGTTAGAACTGCTGATAGATAAATTTCTGGAAAATGAGCTTTGAGGTAGGCGGTAAGATAGGCGACACGACCATATGACACTGAGTGCGCTTTGTTGAAGCCGTAGGCCGCAAAAGGCTCGATCCATTTCCATATTTCTTTGGCTTTTTTCTCTGACCACTTACTATGCTTGACGCAACCGGCGATGAAATTCTCTTTTTGCTTTGCCATTTCTTCAGGAATTTTTTTACCGACGGCCTTTCGGAATTTGTCAACCTCGATCCAGCTATATCCAGCAAGGTCATGGGCCATGATGAGCAAGTCATCTTGGTAGACGAGAACGCCGTAGGTTTTCTTTAGGATTTTTTCTAGAGAAGGGTCGAGATATTTGACCAATGAAGGATCATGTTTACGGGCAATGTAGTCGGGAATGAATTGGATTGGTCCTGGGCGGTATAGAGCAACCATAGCGTTGATGTCGTGGATAGTCGATGGTTTGAGCTCTTTCAAAAATCTTGTCATACCGTCACCGTTCAGTTGGAACAGATCGGCCGTCTCACCACGCGCCAGCATTTCAAAAGTTTTTTTATCATCGACAGGTATTGTGTCTACATTAATTTCTACACCGTCGATTTTTTTTACTCTTGCGATTGCATCAGCAATGATCGTAAGGTTCTTGAGTCCCAAGAAGTCGAACTTGAGTAGACCCGCTTCTTCGATCGAATACATGTCATATTGAGTAATGATCTTACCTTCTCCCTTTGGATCGTACTGGAGCGGGGTAAAGTCGGTTAGTTCAGTTGGGGCGACCACCACACCAGCAGCGTGGACACCGATGTGTCTCGCACATCCCTCGATCTTTTTTGCCATGTCTATTATCTTCTTTGTATCTTCGTCATTGTCATAGAGTTCTTTTAGTTCGGGTACTTGCTCGAGGGCGTGATCGATAGTCATGGGAAAGCCTTGTGAACCCATGGGGATGAGTTTGGAAATCTTATCACCAATGTCATAGCTGTAACCCATCGCTCTTGCTACGTCTCGGACAGAACCGCGGGCCATCATAGTTCCAAATGTACCGATCTGAGCAACTTTGTGTGCGCCATATTTGCGACGCACATAGTCTATGACCTCATCGCGTCTGTCATCGGCATAGTCCATATCGATATCGGGCGCTGACGGTCGATCAGGGTTGAGGAACCTTTCGAATGGTATTTCGTATTCGATCGGGTTGATATTTGTAATACCGGATAGGAAAGTAACCAATGATCCAGAGACCGATCCTCGGATGTTAGAAAGGATACCATTCTCGCGAGCAAAACGAAGCATGTCGGCAACCACCAAAAAGTATGGTGAATAACCTTTGTCCTTGATAATTTTGAGTTCATATTCGGCACGTCTGGTCAGCTCATCGGTCTGCATAACATTTCTTTTTGCAAAGCCTTCGTAGACTAGATGACGTAACTCATCGTCTGGTGTCCGACCACTCTCGACTGTAAATGCAGGAAATACCCAATTGCCAAGCTTTATTTCTAGATTGCATTGCTCTGCTATCTTGGCAGTATTGTCTATCGCTTCAGGAATATCTTTGAATAGTTCGACAGCTCGCTCTCCTGAAATGAACGAAAAATCATCCTCATCACTATCAGAAATTTTTTCTGATGAATCGCTGTGTGAATTGACTCGAACCAATGTCTCCCGAGCAAAGCGATCTTCTTGGTGCAAATAGTAGACATCATGAGCAGCCATTATGGGGATATTTTCTGATTTGGCAAAGTCTATGAGCGCTTTCATATTGTCCTCATGGCCATCGATCTCAGGGTGTCGGGTAATCTCTATGTAAAGACGGTTTGATTCGGGATTGTCTGTTGGTCCAAAGATTTTTTTGTAAAACTGCGCTACTTCTTTTGCTTTGTCGTGGTTGCGACTTTTTAGAGAAAGGGCGATATCTCCAGAAAAAGATGGTGAAATGGCAATAAGTCCTTCATTGTATTTTTCTATCAATTCTTTGTCTATGCGCGGTTTGTAATAGAAACCTTCGAGGTTGGAATCAGTAACTAGTTTGACCAAATTTTTGTAGCCAATTTCATTCATTGCTAGGAGAACAAGTCTACTTCGTCGGTTGTCTATGCCCGCTTGCATGTCTTTTCGTGAACGTGTGGCAACGTAAAAATCTACGCCAATGATCGGCTTGATCTCGTTCTTTTTGCAGGCCTTGTAAAATTCAATGGCAGCATAGAGGTTGCCGTTGTCGGTGAGAGCGAGTGAGGTCATGCCGTACTTCTTGGCTTCTTTGACCAAGTCATCGATCTTGGGTAGAGCAGTCAAAAGAGAATAGTGTGAGTGAGTATGCAGGTGGATAAATTTGCTCATATTTGAAGTATATCAAAGGCGAAAGTTAATTGTACATTGTTTTATATTTAAATGAGTGTCATATTTCTACCGAGGTGCAACCTCGGCATATGAAATATTTAATCGGAATAGATGAAGTTGGTCGTGGGCCGATCGCAGGTCCGGTGGCGGTCGGAGCTTTTGTTTTTTTGGATCCAAAAGCAAAGCGACTGTTCCGTGGGGTGAAAGAATCCAAACAACTAAATGAAAAAAATAGAGAAAAATGGTTTGCAATAATTAACGACACAAAGCGGGCAGGTTTGGTGGATTTTTGTGTCACTTTTCAGAGCGAAAAAATTATTGATAATAAAGGACTTTCATATGCTATCAAAACCGCTTTGAGCAAATCTCTTTTGGCTCTAAAAATAGATCCAAAATCAACCAAAGTTCTTCTCGATGGTGGTCTCAAAGCTTCGCCTGAATACAAAGATCAAAAAACTATTATTAAGGGTGATGAAAAGGAGATGGTTATTGCTCTTGCTTCTATAACTGCAAAAGTCCTACGCGATAGAAAGATGATAAAACTTGGTAAAAAATTTCCAGATTATGGTTTTGAAATCCACAAAGGATATGGAACAAAAAAACATTATGATGCAATCAAGAAGTATGGATTGCTCAAAGAGCATCGCAGGAGTTTTTTAGGGAAAATTGTGCTAAATTGATATAATTAAATTTTAATAGTTTCATGAAAAAACAACTTCAAGCAACGATTAGTGGTCGAGTTCAAATGGTAATGTACCGCGATTTTGCACAACGTAAAGCACGCAAACTAGGACTTGTGGGTACTGTCAAAAATCAAAAAGATGGTTCTGTAAGTGTTATAGCGGAAGGAGAAGAAAGCATACTGAATGATTATGTGAAATATCTTAACCGAGGCTCTATTTTGTCAAAAGTAAAAAATGTAAGGATTTCTTGGGCTGAACCATCTGGTAGTTTTTCTGATTTTACAATATTATATTAATTTATGAATTCAGATCATAATAAGATCAAATGTCTCGGTATTATTATGGATGGTAACCGTCGCTGGGCCAAACATAATGGAAAAATAAGTATTGAAGGACATAAAGAAGGCTACAAAAAACTCAAGGAAGTTCTGGGCTGGATAAAAGAGGTGGGCATAAATGAGGCAATCGTTTACGCCTTCTCTACTGAAAATTGGAAAAGAACCGAGGAAGAAGTCGGTGCTCTAATGAAACTTCTGACCTATGCTTTGTCGAATGAAATTGACTCACTTCTAAAAGAGGGCGTGAAGCTAAAATTTGCTGGTGACCTCACAATGTTTCCAGAAAATTTTCGATCAATGTTAGATAATGCCACAAAGGTAACCCAAAATAATTGGCCACTTACTCTTACGGTCGCTTTGTCATATGGTGGTAGGGCAGAGATTATCGATGCTGTAAAGAAGATTGCTAAATTGCCAAAAGACGAGATTGAAAAGATAACCGAAGACTCAATTGAACAATATTTTTGGACTTGCGGAATGTCAGATCCGGATCTAATTATTCGAACGGGTGGTGAGTGTCGAATGTCAAACTTTTTGCCATATCAGAGTGTATATAGCGAATTGTTTTTTACCAAGACACTTTGGCCAGATTTTAGTCGCGAAGAGTTTGACTCAATTCTCAAAGATTTTGGCGAGAGAAAGAGGAATAAAGGGAGGTGATATTTAAATTGCAATAATTTAGAAATAGTCTATTCTATATATAGACATGAAAAAGATCATATCCATCGTGAAGGTGGGGGTGGTTCTTTCGATAATCGTTGGTATCGATATGTTCGCGGCGATACCATATAACAATTTGGTTCAAGGCAATGCCTTCTCGTTGATAATCACCCTAGTGGCGATCCCTGTTTCTGCGATCATGCTTTTCATTGGCTATACAGTCAACAAGTGCAATCGAGAGATGGGTAATACTAGGGAAGGATTTGCCTCGACAGCACTGATGATCATTGGCATGTTTGTCATGCCGATCATCGTAATTACGCTGGCAGAGTATGTCAGGTTGAATGGTTATAGTTACGTAGCCAGTGTGATCAATGAGCTCCGATTTTGGAGCATAATGTTTCCAGTCGCACTTTTCATCTTATGGAAGAAGATTCCGAGAAGGAAAGTGGGGGTTGATAAGGACTAAATGCCGGCTACACGGCGCAAAGATTTCCCGACTCCGGTCGGGATTCTTTTTACAACCATAAACCCCCAGATTTAGCTGTGGGTGTTTATGTTTGAAATGAAAAGGCCGCATACGTCAGTCGTATACGGCCCTTGCGAAAGGTCTTTACACCTCTTAACGACCTTCAAGATGGGGATAAAGTCCAGAATTCGCGATATCGACGTTGTCGAGATCTGCTTTACTCACACGAAGTCGTCTGGCTGTTCTCGAATACGGAATCTTCGCAAGCCAGAATGTGTAGCAACAGTTTGTCCTTCGAGCTAGTGAGCCATATTGATTTGTCGTGTTATCCCAACAGAACAGCAGTCTGCTTCCGATCAGATGGACGAGGGCGCCAAGGTGAGTGTTTCCGTTACAGCCGCACATCTCTTGGAGACCGTTTGCAGCTTCGAGGATATCATTTGAGTTGTACCCTTGTGTGGTCGAAATGACGATTCTGACATCTCGGGTCAGTCTACCCGACCGTAGGATCAAGAGGATCAAGATCTGCTTCAGTAAGTCGGAAGCCACCGGCGCCTTAATGATCATGTGTTTCAACGCGGCGATCTGTTTTTTGGTTATCATGCGAATCCTTGTTCTGGTTGTTCTAGTTGAACGTTTACCGACGTGCTTTTCTACACATAAACTATTACTTATGGGTTGAGTTGTCAATGAGGAATTTCAGTACGAATCAAGTGTGCCCGGGGTGGGAATCTTTCCCTACGGGAACTGTATAGGCTTCACATTTTTTCGGAGCAAAACTCCTCAAAAATATGTTCAGCCTTTTCGATTCCCACCTCGCATGTCGCGAAGGCGACATGCTCTGGGCTCGAAGGTTTGTTGTTAAATAATTTTTCGTGTGTGATCTGTACCCCTTTTAGTAGACACTTTAGAAACCCACGACCCTCGCCCC
>CAZNUY010000032.1:0-6425 GCA_964576745.1 uncultured Candidatus Saccharibacteria bacterium
CTATCAAATCAGCAGATCCAAACTTTTTCACAAAAAAAGAAGAAACTCCTAGACCTCCACGTCCACCACAAAATAGAAGATAGGAAAATTCACAAAAAGCTTGTTGGTTAGAAAAATAGAAAGTTGTCCTACAAATTATTTCAACATTTTGTAGTTATATTGGTATAATATACAAATGAGTGATGAAGAAACTTCTAAAGCTCCAGCACAAGATATAACCAGCACCGACACAGATGCTGACAATACTAGTAATGAAGACAACAATCCAAGGGTTTTTGATATTACCCCAGACCTTAATATTGCTCCAGCCAAAGACGAAATTGATAGTGGGCCTAGTATAGATGGTACCCCGATCACAAAAAATGCCGTAGACACAACTCCGTCCATAAACATTCTTGCTCAACCAACAAATATCAAAATTCAATCAGACACTCAACCACAACAACAATCTGACACCCAAAAGCCTGCAGAAATTAATACAAGTTTTGGTCCAGCAAATCCACCCGCAAAAACTGTCGGGATGAATAGAATTACATCAAATCAAGGCCCCGAACAAATCAACCCGACTGAACCAGCCAATCTGCAAGAAGCAGTTGCATCTATTAAGATCAGTACAGATAAACCAAACAACAAGGACAGTGTTGTCGCCTCAACAAAGATTCCAGAAAAACCTTGGTTACCAAAGAAAGATTCAATAATAAAGCCTTTGAGGACTTACGAAACAGATTTTGCTGAAGCACTAGCCAGAAAACGCATAACAACTACTTCTGCAATTATAGCCGAAGAAAAAAGACAGGAAGAAAAACCTATCCAGATTGAGCGAAGAGAGATCGTTGGAGATATACCAGTCGCTCCATACAAAGATCCATTTGCAAAGAGGCCATCACCGATACCATCAGTGACAAAGGAGCGTCCGCTTGATCTAACCTTCGGTTCAACACCTATCCAAAATCCTAAACCAATCGAACAGCCAGCGACACCACCTCCAGTTCAAATTGCAAAACCAATGGATAATCCCGTCAATCCATTTATTCGTCAAAATGAACGTCCAATAGGTGCTATTCCTACGCCAAACATTTCACAGAAAGAAGATATCTTCAAAAATGCACAACCTCCAGCAAGTCCAAAAGAAAAAAAAGATTCTCATTTTTTAAAAAATTTATTAGTAGTCATAATAAGTCTAGTACTTATCGCTGGTGGCATTTACGCTGGTTATTATCTTTACAAAATTAGCCCTCTAGCAAAAATGTTAGAGCGTACCCCAAAAAATACCAACACAACAGTGCCAACAATTATGGATTCCGGTTCTTTTTTCCAAGTCGACTCTAAGGTGCACATTGCAATTGACGAAAAAAATGAAAACCAAATAGCTAGTCAGATACGCACAGAGGTAGCAAAAGATATCGAAACCAGCAAAATAAAAGAGATAATTCTGACAAAAACAACTGAAAATGTAACCAAAAAAGTCACAGCCGAAGAACTTCTGGAAATATTTACAGTTCCAGTACCAGAATTGATAGCCCGATCTATATCACCAGATTGGATGCTTGGTGTATATAGCGGTATTGGCGGTCAAAAACACACATTTATTATTACTACAAACAATTTCTTTCAAAATACCTTTGCTGGCATTATCCAATGGGAAAAAACGATGCCGCAAGACCTAAAACTCTATACAACCAATCAAAATGACAGTAATTTTACCCTAAAAGGCCAGTACAAGGATAAAATTATAAAAAATAAAGACGTCAGAGAATATGTTTTGGAAAATGGTCATATAAATTACCTCTACTCATTCGTAAGCAATGACAAACTAGTAATTACAAATAGCGAAGAAGCGCTGGACGAGATCATTATTAGACTTGAAAAAAACGCTTTTGTGCGATAAAATAGTGCTATGAATAAAAAAGACCTAGAATATTTCAAAGGAAAATTACTCGATGAAAAAAAGGAGTTAGAAAACGAGCTCAACGAAGTTGCAAAGAATGAGCCTGGCCAAGGCTGGGAAGCAACATCCGGAGAAATGGAAGTCGACACAGCAGATGACAATGAAGTTGCTGACAAACTAGAAGAATACGAAACCAACAAAAGTGTCATGGACAAACTCCAAAAGCAGCTTTCAGAAGTAGATGCAGCCCTCGATAGGATAGAGAAGGGTACATACGGCATTTGCGAAAATACTCACAAACCAATAGATCGCGATCGTCTCGAAGCTAATCCTTCATCCAGAGTATCTCTAAAATAGCGCATGGATCTGTATAAGATAAATTTTATCTTTTCTTGATAATTATTTTATCAGGATTTTATCTTCATTTAGTATGATTGGGTAATGGCAATATCCAGATCTTATAGCGCCCAACTCAACGGACTTAATCCTGAGATTATAACTATTGAAGTTGATATCTCTATTGGCCTGCATTCATTTTCAATAGTCGGACTTGGAGATCGATCCATCGACGAAGCAAAAGATCGCATTAGTGCTGCCATCAAAAATAGTGGTTACACATCACCAAAACAAAAAAACCAAAAGATCATCATTTCACTGGCTCCAGCAGATATAAGAAAAGAGGGCTCTTCATTTGATTTGGGCATGTCTATGGCATATCTTTTGGCCTCCAAAGAGTTATTTTATATTCCTGACGACAAAATTTTTCTTGGTGAATTGTCTCTGCATGGCCACGTTAGCAAGATTAGTGGCATTTTACCCATATTGAGCAAGCTAAAAGCTCTTGGCTACAAAGAAGCATATATTCCGGCATCAAATCTAGATGAGGCTATCCTAATAAAAGATATTGACATATACCCGATAAGCACTTTGTCTCAATTGATCGAACATTTCCAAAACAAAAATATCATTTGCAAAATTAGTGACGGATTCAATATTCCCAAAATTTCTACCACCAACGAAAAAGATATGTCGATAGTTAGGGGTAACGATATTGCAAAAAGAGGCTTAGAAATAGCGGCCGCTGGAGCACATAACGTAGTCTTGTATGGCCCACCAGGAACAGGAAAGACGTTATTGGCCCACTGTTTTCGATCCATATTGCCAGACCTAACGTACACCGAATCAATCGAGGTAACTGGCATACATTCGATAGTAGATCACAACAAAAATGGACTGATTACGCGGCCACCGTTTCGTTCGCCACACCACACCGCTTCGTATCCATCTGTTGTTGGAGGTGGAACATATCCAAAACCCGGCGAGATAACCCTAGCTCACCGAGGTGTACTATTTTTGGACGAATTTCCAGAATTTGACACTTCAGTAATTGAGGCTTTGAGACAACCTCTCGAAGAACAAACTATAACTATATCCCGATCCAAAGGTGTGGTCACATTTCCAGCGCAGGCTATTTTCATCGCCTCACTCAACCCTTGTCCATGTGGTATGAAGGGAAGTGACAAATGCAAATGTTCCTCATATGCAATAAGTACATACAACAGAAAGTTTTCTGGACCAATAGCCGACCGTATAGATATATGGCTCAGTGTCGATAAGATAGATTATGACAAGCTTGGTCAAACAACAAATACCGAAGAAAAATCAGCAACTATCCGTAGTCGAGTTCAAAGTGCCAGAAATATTCAACAAATGCGCTTTATCGAAAATGGTATCAACAAGCTATACAACTCAGAATTAAATAGTTCAGATATAGAAAAAATGATAGAAATAGACGATGACTCCAGAAAAATGCTTATAGATTTTAGCAAAAGACTCAAGATTTCGGCTCGATCTTTTCATCGAATTATCAAAGTCGCAAGAACTATAGCCGATCTGTCGGATAAAAAACTGGTCGATAAACAATCAATACTCGAGTCGATACAGTATCGCTCAAAAATCATCTAGTTACACTTCACAGAAGAAAAAGGATTTTTTGCTCCACGAACTTCGAAATGGATATGCGGGCCAGTCGTCAATCCAGATATACCAACGTAACCTATCAATTGACCTTTACTAACTTGCTCCCCAGCGTCTACAACAGCTTTTTTCATATGTGCATACAAAGTCTGAGTACCATTGTTATGAGTAATAACAACGAAATTTCCATATCCACCATTCCACGTTCCATTGGATTTACTGATAGTGATAGATCCGGAAGCTGAAGCAAACACCGGGGTACCAATTGGAGCGGCAAGATCAACAGAATTTCTACCATGCAATCCCTGAGTTAAGATTCCAGAAACTGGACATGAATAATAATCATCAAAAGATGGCAATTTTCTAACGTTTACTAGCAAAGGATCCTCCGGTACGATCATACCGTTCAAAGCACGTACTATCTGAGTTGGAGCAGAAATTCCCATTTCAGCGTCTGGAATAATAATAACCTGACCCTTTACAAGATTACTTGCTTTATCGAGATCGTTATAATTATAAATATCACTAATATCAGCGTTATATTTTTTAGCGATGGATGAAATAGTGTCATTTTTCTGAACAGTATATTTTATTCCACTTACCGGCAAGATAACTAATGATTGTCCTGGCTTGAGATTGGATTTACTATTCATATTGTTTGCCCAAAGTATAGTATTCACGGATACGTTATACATTTTTGCCACTTCGCCCAAAGTATCACCTTCACGAACCACGTAAACACTTATTTTTGGTGAGTATTCATTAACAGACTGATTTGCACTGGCCAAATCAGAGGCTAAGGTTTTCCCATCTACCACCGGAATGATTTCATAATGTTTCTCTGGATTTGGGTCGATATTCACCGCAACTATAGGTAACGGCATGGTCTGAGAATTCTTCCTATTATTTTCTTGTACTTTTGCCGAGACGACTTCACTTGCAACGAGGTTTCCAAAAAAAGAAGAAAGACTGGCATGGACAGTCTTTCGGATAAAAACGGTGGTTAAAATTATTGCTATAAAAATAAAAAACCACTTAAAGATATAAGTAGAAGAACCTGAAAGATTTATTTGTTTTTTAGAATATAATTTCATAACAGAATATCTGAAATATCAATAGCTGAAGTCTTAAATATTACTGATTATTTGCAAAATATATTTGAATATATGGCTAAATATAGCCATATTATTAGAGTCACTCTTTGGTGACTCATAAAGGTTACCAATATAACAATTAATGTCAATGATAGATATACACAGATATTTTTGTTGCGATATTGTCAAATATTGTTGGGTTATTTTTTTAAAATATATTTTCCAAGCCAGTCATCAACCTTTGTGATAAACTAGTTCAATGCACAATCTAAATATTGCCCAAAAAAATGCAGTCGAGACCACCCAGGGGCCAGTTTTGATTGTGGCAGGAGCTGGCACTGGCAAAACTCGCGTGATCACCCAAAGGATTCTAAATATCATCAAGAGCGGTGTTGCTCCCCACAATATACTTGCCATCACCTTCACCAACAAAGCAGCAACGGAGATGCGAGAACGAGTACACCACCTAATGAAAGAGGATAAGGATATAAATATCCCTATTTCATTGGCAGAAAGACCTTTCATAAGCACGTTTCACTCTCTCGGAGTACATATCATTCGTGAAAATGCCAACTTACTCAATCTCACACGCAATTTCACTATATTCGATAGAAGTGATTCCAAGAAGGCAGTCAAGGACGCGCT
This sequence comes from uncultured Candidatus Saccharibacteria bacterium, assembly GCA_964576745.1. GTDB lineage: Bacteria > Patescibacteriota > Minisyncoccia > Phycocordibacterales > PALSA-1337 > C7867-002. Next base: position 5,605 of record CAZNUY010000032.1, read on the forward strand.
CGAACAAAGTTCTTTAGACCCAAAACAATTTGACCCAAATACAATTCTCAACATGATTTCACGAGCAAAAGGTGATGGGATCAACTATATCCATTATCGAGATCATGCAAAAAGTTATATGGAGGAGATCGTTTCACAGGTCTGGGAAAAATATGATGCAAAAGTTGCCAGTGAAAAAGCTCTCGACTTCGATGATTTGCTTCTCAAAACTGCAAATTTATTGGAAAAACATTTAGAGTTGAGAAAACGCTATAGCGAAATCTGGAAATATATTCACGTAGATGAGTATCAAGACACAAACCGTGTCCAGTACAAGATTGTTAGGCTACTAACTGATTTTCACCACAACTTGTGTGTCGTTGGCGACGCTGATCAAAATATATATAGCTGGAGAGGGGCAACCATCGAGAATATTCTAAATTTTGAAAAAGATTATCCCGAAGCAACTGTCATTACGCTCGAAGAAAATTATCGCTCAACAAAAACCATATTGACCGCCGCTAACAATGTCATAGAAAAAAATAGATTACGTAAAAAGAAAACTCTTTTTACCGGAAACGATCACGGAGACAAAATAAATCTTTCAGTAAACTATACCGAAGTCGACGAAGCGAGGCATATAGCCGAATCAGCTCGTAACTTGGTCGAAAAGGGTACAAACCCTAGAGAAATAGCCGTTTTATACCGAACAAACTTTCAATCTCGAGTAATAGAAGAATCGTTCATAAAGAAAAATATACCGTACCAAATGGTTGGTACCAGATTCTTCGAAAGAAAAGAGATAAAGGATGTTTTGTCATACATCAAAGCTTCTCTCAATA
>CAZNUY010000033.1:0-6347 GCA_964576745.1 uncultured Candidatus Saccharibacteria bacterium
TTCGAGAAGAATTGAAAAATAAGTGGGTGGAAATTGAAGAAAAGGCGAAGGAGGAAGTGAAGTAAAGGATTGTTTAGAGATATGTGAATATTTTCTCCAAAATAGACTACTCATCCACATCCTCTCTTCCCATGCGCACTCTTTGTTCTTTAATGCATTTTGCAAATATGGAAACATTGCAATAAAAGAAAATGGCCCACCGTAGTGAGCCATCGTGAACACTCAAGATAGTCTACCCCGCTCGCTGTCCGGAGACGGCTTGTTCAGGCTATCGCCTGAAGCGCATAGGTGGTTGCTTTTGACTTCCACCCCTTTGAGCAGCAGTGTCGTCTTGTCACTAGGATCCTCTGATCATGACAATTAGGCATCTGTGCGAGCTAGTCACTTAATACCGTACCGACAGTAAAAAGTGTGGTTCAGTTTTTCAACTTTACCAATTTCAACCCTCTTTCATCAGTGGAAACCTGTAGCGGTTCCTCTCAAGCTGATTTTCAACTTACCTCAAGTGTTCAGGACAATAATATACCCACTCAAATTATTCGTCAATATTTTGTATATATATTTACTTATTACAATTCTCTCTTTAAGCAAAATTACAAACATTTCACTTCTCGCAGTGCTCTGCTCGAAGCAAATTTTTACGCTTAAAAATTTGGCTGCGGGACTTGGACTCGAACCAAGATAACAGCTTTCAGAGAGCTGTGTCCTACCATTAGACGATCCCGCAAAAAATTAACATATCATCAAAACTTTCGTATATTGCAGAATACCGCAAAAACAGGTATAAAACAACACAGAAAAACAGAAGTAAGCAAAACCCAATAAATGTATGGTAATAACCGGACCAGGGGTGACAGAGAAGATCATTACTCAATTACTAAGGGAACACAACATCAACCTCGGGCTTTGTGGCAAAGGAACTCACTATCCACTAAGCGAGCTAACGAGAAAGGTTCGGTCTGGTGAGATAGAGCTCGTTTCTATCGAAAGAGGCCGCCGTCTGGGGATCAGGCAAAGATTCGTCATTGTCCGCGTATTACACGTTAGGCCAGATTTATCTGTAGAGGAGCTATACGATACTTGCACGATCTTTTGTGATGGATCTGAACTCTGGAGACATTCATCCGGTCTGTCTGGAATCCATAACAACCAACGTCCGCTCGAGGAAACCGCAAGAGAGGTTGTCTTTCAGAGCGTTGGTCAAAGCGAACCAAGATTTACCTTCATCAAGCTTGGCAGGTTTACCAGACAACAAGACAGGAATGAGACCCTCGTCACAGAAAGATCCCACGTCTGGTATGGGATAAAAGTTGTGGTCGAGAAGATACACTTTGACTTGGTTATTCCAAGATTCTATTACAAGGAAGAATACGCGAAGCGTGTACGAGGAGTCGATGGAAAAATTTGGAAGACTACCTACTTCGGTTGGCGTACGGTTTCCGGGATGTGACACATCCCGGAATGGAACGGGATGATATCCCTTCGAACACCCCTCTCTGAGGGGTGCTTTTTTTCTAGAAAAGGAGTATAAATATTGCAGACTTCGGAAACACAGCACGAATATGACAATTACCCTCAATGGTCCCCAAGTGACAAGAGACCAAGTGGTCAAACTTCTGAACAAACATCGTGTCAATTACGGCAAGTGGGGTGTAGCCCCCAGCTACACTCTAGATGAACTCCTCAAGAGACTTCGTGAAGAACAAGTGTTACTCATTGAAGAGGAGGGGGTGCTCATTCTCAAAATCAATGTAGGCAACATATTGCCTTATATCGAAGATTATGATACCGGCGATCTTTTCGAGCTTTATGAAGAAAGACAAGTCCATACAGGTGGTGTCATTGTACAACGACATCATCTCCGAGGTGTGACCGGCATCCTTCTTCGCAACGAAAGACCCGAGGATGGAGCCAAACGTGAACTGGTAGAAGAATTGGGTCATACTGAGCCAAGACTGAGGACTTGCCCTATCGGAACCACGCACTGGGAAGATGGGACTTTGGTTAGAATCGGTCACAGTCGCAAATGGCCCGGACTTAAGTGTGTGACCAATTCGGTTGGTTTCAAATTCCGAATGCCTCCAGGTCTGTATCACCGACAGTACACCGAGGTGACTTTCAACCACGAGACACGCCAAGTTCTTCGAACATCCATATTCGAATGGCGAATATGGCAAGGGTGAGATGTAACCCTTTGTACTCCACAAGCCCCTACGGGGGCTTTGTTGCATAAAATAATAGAAGGAGTATAAATGATATAGATTATGAAAAAGAAAAAAGAGGTTCACCCATCAGAAGCTTTGGCAAGCAGACTGAAACACTTTTATAATCAGGGCAAACTCTTCAAACCAACCGAAAGCCACCACAAAATTGATAGAAACGAGACCCAAGACCTTACCGAAGAAGGGCAACATGCTATTCGAGAAGCAATTCAATATTGCTTAAAAAACAACATCACACCAAACTGCTCTGTCAGTGGAGATAATCGCGAACCAAATGCAGACGTTAGCTCGCTAACACAATTGAGGTACGAAGACCTAATTGAAAAACTCGAATTGATTCCATTTAGTGAAGGAATTCATTTCTATAGCAGAACACCATTGCCATAATGCGCATCAACACAATCCCGCCCCTCGCGGGATTGATTTTTTATTATAAATATCTGACCGAGAGTTGACACTGTCACTACTACAATTTTGCTCTACCCTTGCTTGCCTTCATAAATGAAGTGAACAATGGATGCGGAGCAAGTGGTCTAGCCAGGAATTCAGGATGAAATTGTGTACCAAGGAAAAATGGATGGATATTTCTCGGAAGCTCAGCAATCTCCATCAAAGTACCGTCAGGAGACTTACCAGAAAATACCAAACCACCTTTCTCAATTTGCTCAATATATTCTGGATTGACCTCATATCGATGTCTATGTCTCTCTTGTATAATAATTTGATTATGTTCAGTTTTTAGATTTGAGATTTTAGATTTAAGTTTATATGCATCATACGCCACCGTCCCCTTCTTTAGGTACGCTTCATACTGCCCCAACCTCATCGAACCACCATATTTGCCTTCAGCTATCTTTTTCTTTTGATCGGGCATTATGTCGATTATGAGATGTGGAGATTTCGGATCGATCTCTGCTGTATGAGCACCCTTTAGACCGAGTACATTGCGAGCAAATTCTACTGTCATAAGTTGCATACCATAACAAAGACCAAAATATGGAATTTTCTTTTCGCGAGCATAGCGGATTACGTTTAGCTTACCTTCTATACCTGTCTCCCCAAACCCTCCCGGTACTATTATCCCATCCATTTTGTCCAGTTGTTCATAGGGGAAAGTTGACTCATCACTCTTTGAACCTTCAACTCTTACCTCTTCCCTTTTACCTTTTACCTTTTGCCCTTTAACCTCCTCGAAATCTCTCGCATTTATCGTATGTATCACCGGCTTAACTCCCACCGAATAAGCCGAAAACTTGATCGCCTCCAAAACCGAGATGTATGAATCAGAAAGAATGAAATCGCCAGTATTGAAATATTTACCCACGATAGCAATGTTGACCACTTTGTCCTCGTAATTTTTGATACCTTCGGCCATCTTTTTCCAATCAGCAAAAGATTGGTTGAGTTTGGTCTTGGGTAAGTCGAGAGCCTCGACTATAATCTCAGCCAATTTGTCTTTTTCAAAGTTTACTGGAACATCATAAATACTCTTTATATCTGGAGCAGAGATCACTCTCTTTGCGGGAATATTGCAAGCAGTAGCAATCTTTTCTTTGCGTCTCTCATCTAGTGGTATAGAGGCACGAGCAATGACGATATCTGTCGTAACACCATAAGAAGCCAAGTGGTACACGGCGTGTTGTGTAGGTCGCGTCTTCATTTCTCCCAAAGTACCAGGGATAGGTAGATATGAAACCATAATAAAAATAACATCATGTGGATGACGGATCTTGAGCACTCTTGCCGCTTCTATGAACATGATATTTTGATAATCACCGACCGTGCCTCCGATCTCAATTATCGATATGTCAGATTTGTTGACCTTGGCAGAATTTTCGAACCTGTGAACTATCTCATCTCGGATATGTGGGACCGCCTCGACACATTTGCCTCCATAACCCAAAGCTCGCTCTTTTTCTATTACATGTTTGTAAACCATGCCACTAGTGATGTAGTCAGAGGCCGACAAATCGCGATTGAGAAATCTTTCGTAATTGCCCATATCTTGATCTGTCTCCAACCCTGAATTCAAAACGAAAACCTCACCGTGTTCGGTGGGGTTCATAGTTCCTGCGTCGACATTTAGATATGGATCGACTTTTGCCAAGTTGACTTCAAAACCTTTTGATCGGAGCAACATACCTATCGATGAAGTAGCGACTCCCTTACCGACTCCAGACATCACTCCACCAATAACGAAAATGTATTTGTGATTTATCTTCTTCATAAGCACATTCTAATAAAGACAAAAGTTATTGTCTACAAAGTTTGGCAATTGAGTACAGATAAATTGAGTAGTCAAATTGCGAAAAACATAACGATTGTAATCATTTATATATTAATACAAAAAGCAAAGGGCTCCAGCCGTCTGGAACCCCCGCAGATATGGATCACCTCCTTTCTGAGCCTCTGACTCGCTTCTGGCTAATCAGAGTCTCGAGTTCAAACCGATATTATTGTAACAAAAACAAATTAAAAATTAAACCTTCAAATACCTCCTGGCAGCAACATAACTTGCAAAACCACCAAGGATAACGCCTGAACCAACAATAACTAAGAAAATCTCAGCGAAGTTTTGAGTGAAATATGTTGAAAATACATTAACAACAAGTGAAAAATCTGAAGCCACTTGAACTCCAGCGAACTTGAGGATGACCATATCGCTCCAATATGCAAAACCTGCCATAAGTAAGAGAGTGATGACAGAACCGATTATTCCATACATGATGCCCGACACAACAAGAGGACCTCTAACATATATATTGCTTGCTCCGACAAGTTTCATTACAGAAATTTCATCGCGAGCGGTGAAAATGATAAGGCGAATTGTATTCCAGACTACAATAACTGCCACTATAACCAAAATCAAAGCTACAACAGTACCAGTCTTCTCAACTGCTGGTATTATCCTACCAAGACGATCGATGATAAGTTTATTCTCTTGATAATTTATCTTGCTAATAATAGGTGTACCTGCACTATCAATAGGATTTTTGTTTTGTAAGAAAGTCGTAATACTGCCATATTGTCCAGGATCTTTGGCTTTTATATTTAGAGCCGCTGGGAATGGGTTGTCACCGATCTCCTCCAGACCTTGCATAATCAAAGTATTATCCTTCCACTTTTCTTTGAATGCTTCTAAGGCCTTTTCTCTCGATACATAGGCTGTTTCTTTGACCTCAGGAAGAGCCTTTATGTCTTTGTCTAATGCCAAAATATCTGATTCTGGAGCTGACAATGAAAAATAGACATTGATATCAACTTTTTCCTCAACATCTGCGATGAGAGCTCGTCCAAAAGCGCTCGTAAAGATAATAGTTCCTATTGCACTCAGTGACAAAGTAACCATTACAATAGCCGAAAAAGATAGGAAACCATTTCTCCAAAAATTGACGAAACCGGTGCGAGTTATTCGCTTGAAAGTAGTAAAAATCATTGTTTAATTATATCGCGTACTTTCCGTTCTTGTCATCTTTTATTATTTTGCCATTTTCCATGGTTATGATTCTGCCCTTCACTGTATCCATCACACCTTTGTTGTGGGTTGTAAGGAGAACTGTTGTGCCGAGCTCATTTATCCTCTGGAGAATTGTAATAATCTCAAAAGTGTTTGCAGGATCGAGATTGCCTGTTGGTTCATCGGCGATGATAATGTCTGGTTGAGTAACAATCGCTCTTGCAATAGCCGCGCGCTGACGCTCACCACCCGAAAGCTCTTTGGGGAAATTCCAAATTTTGTGGCCCAAATTCACCAATTCGAGCACATGTGGAACATCAGAAGCGATCTCACTATCGGTTCTACCAGCCGCTTCCATTGCAAAAGCAATATTCTCATAAATCGTCTTGGTTGGTATCAAGCGATAATCTTGAAAGACTGTACCGATCCTCCGACGCAACTTCGTCATGTCTTTTTTCTTCAATTTGTGAATATTTGACGACTCAAAATAGACTGAGCCATCACTTGGGTATTCTTCGCCAATCAGCATTTTGAGCAAAGTTGTCTTGCCAGCACCCGATGGACCGATCAAAGTGACGAACTCCTTGGGCTCTACGGCGAAACTGACGCCATGCAAAGCGATTGTTTTGTCAGGATAGACTTTTGTGACTTTGTCGTAGTAGATCATT
>CAZNUY010000034.1:0-5884 GCA_964576745.1 uncultured Candidatus Saccharibacteria bacterium
TAATCATTCGGTAGTGCAAGTAAGTATACGGATATCAAAAAAGAAGTCAAGAGCCAAACAAAAAAGCGATCTTTCGACCGCTTTTTTGTAAATAAATGGGTAGTATAAATGCACTAATTTTCCCAGCGCTTCATAGTCTTTTCCAAGATCTTTTGAGCATAGTCCTTTCCTCCAAGACCAAATGCAAGACCCAAAGCAAGAGCCGCACCAGCAAAGACGGCAGTAATGACAGTCTGAATAATTGAAGGGGCAATACCCAAATTGAATAGAGCTGTCAAAATTGCAAAGATCCAAATAGTCCAACGAGTGATGTGTCCGAGCATTTCAGCTGAACGAACATTTGTTGCCTTTGAACTTGCAATAACAATTCTCTCCATGGTATTTCCAACAACCATAGCAACCATCAAGATAAGAACAGCGACTATAACCTGTGGCAAATATCCAACAACCTGATTCAAGAAAATGCTAAATTGTGTTAGACCAAGAACCTCAAACGAAGACATCAAGAAGACGACAATAATAAACCACTTTACCAAAGCACCGACGAAAAGACCGGAATTGAGTTTGTGACCTGCGCGCTCAACTACATCTTCCAAGCCAGCACTTCTCAAAGCTGTATCGACTTTCAATGCCTTGAAGAGATGTTCTACCAATCTCTCAACAAGCACTGCCAATATCCAACCGATTGCAAGAATAATTATTGCAATGACCAAATTTGGCACAAAACTTTCTACACCTGACCAGACTCTTTGGAGAGAATTAGTAAAGACTTCACCCCAAGTTTGAATATATGTCATAGTTATGAACTGTTAATCCTATAATGTAACAATTATAACATGTATATCTATCTCACATATCAAATATGTGGATAGTTACTGTTGATGTTCTATACCTAGTCGATCTAGTAAAGTAACATGGGGATAATCTAGAATATCTCGAACCAATCGATCATGTATTCCCAATCGATATTCAAAATCCTGAGTCTCAAAAGCGGAATAAGCAATCTCCTTCCCAATTTCAGATTCTATTATTTTAATAACATTTTCTATTTTAGAAATATTCAAATCGTCGCCAACCAATAGCAGATCTACTCTTGAATCCCAGTTCTGGGTGAAGACTCCGGCAACAATAAAAAGTTTTATTTTACCAGCATTGGTAAATCTTTTTGTTAAGGATTCATCAACTCTTAATGAAGTTATAGTCAAAAGATTTTTTAACGGATCCAAATAAGGATATTTGGTATTTAGGTAATAACCCAAGCCTTCTATTTTTTTTGTAATAACAGTCTTACCTTTCTGCACCTGTAAATCCTTTGAAACTTTGCGAGATTTCAAAATACTTGCCTTCTCTAGTATGTTCAACTCCCTTTTTACTTGGTCCTGCGCTGATTTTGTTCTTTCAATTATTTCTCGAACCAAAAATGTTGTGCTGTCATTGAAAAGGAACAACCTCATTATCTTTACCTTCACATCACTGCCGAAAATTGCGGTTAGAGTATCCATGTTATTGCTATTGATATTTATGGGTTAGTATTGTAGCATAAGACTAAGGCTAAAGACAGAAGGCATTCTAGCGACTAGTTGCTAGATTAAGACCTTCCGAGGTAAATACTCCTTTTGGCCAAAAGGTCGACAACTACTGGTAAATAAAAATGCAACCGCATTCGTATTACTAGTGGCTAATTACTAATTACTAAACACTAAACATGTCTAGAACAAAGACACAAAAGAAAGAAATCCTTGAAAAATTGGATAAAATTATGACAGGAGCCAAATCTCTTGTTTTCGTAAATATCCATGGTCTCAAAGTTGAAGACGCAACAGTTATGCGCCGACAACTTACAAAAGATGGAGTTGGATTTTTCGTAGCAAAGAAAACTCTAACAGAAAGAGCTCTCGAATCAAAGAAATACTCTGGTTCAATGCCAACACTTGTCGGTGAATTTGGTATGGCGTTCAGCTCAGACCTCATCGCTCCAGCTCGAGGAATATACGAATTCCAAAAGAAGCTCAAAGATCAGATAACAATTGTAGGTGGCGTCTTTGAAAACAAATTCATGAATAAAGATGAGATGTTGGGAATAGCTACTATCCCTCCACTTTCTACGCTTCATGGTATGTTTGTAAATGTCATCAACTCCCCTATTCAAGGGTTTGTAGTTGCATTGAGTAAGATAGCAGAAAAGAAACAATAATATTAATAATTAATAATAAAATTATGGAAACAAATACCGTAGAAGTTCCAGCAAAATTCAAAAGTCTTGTTGAAACAATCGAAACAATGTCAGTTTTGGATCTAAATGAACTTGTAAAATTACTCGAAAAGAAATTTGGCGTCTCAGCAGCTGCAGTTGCAGTTGCCGCTCCAGCCGCTGGTGCTGCCGCCGCTGGTGAAGAAAAGACTGCTTTCGCAGTTCATCTCACCGATGCAGGTGCTCAGAAGATCGCAGTTATCAAAGTAGTCAAGGAAGTCTTAGCTCTTGGTCTCAAAGAAGCAAAAGATTTGGTAGATGCAGCCCCTTCTCTTCTCAAGGATGGTATGAAGAAAGAAGAGGCCGATGCCTTCAAGAAACAGATCGAAGCAGCTGGTGGAAAAGTAGAATTGAAATAATAATCATTTTCCTAACAAACAAAAATCACCCACGTTTGGGTGATTTTTGTTTGGCTGTCAGCCGTAGCAGAATGTGCCACTTCTTCGAGGCCGCCCAAATTCTGCAGAATTTGGGCTTAATCCTCAGAATTCTTTGCTAAGAATTCTTGCGGAGCCTCTCAGAAGTGGCACATTCTGCTACGGCTCCGTAATATCCACAAATCACTCGAACTGTGAAATATAGATTTCCATAAGATCCATGATTTTTACTTTGTTGTTATCGGTGACGGCACCACTTCCAAAATGCTTGTTGTGATTGATCATTTTGTCATAATAATCATGCTTTTGGTTAAAGTTTCCTTTGCGAATCATCTCTTCAATTTTATCTAGGCGCTTTTCTATCTTTGTTAGACGCTTTTTGTCTTTGCAATATAACCGCGCAATATTCCTTATGATTTTTATCCTCTCCAGATCTTCGATCTTGGTACTATGAGGAATAGAATAGTCAGTCGTACCATTACCATCTTGATCTATTTGGAGCGGGGGCAAGATATTGGCAAGCTTTGATGGATTGGTCTGATCGGAGGCTTTGGTGGTTATAGAAGTAGAGGCAACGGTAAAGGGTGTTACAGGAATATTTTTGTATTCAATGTTATCCAACACCTTACCATCTTTTACTCTTTCGACTTGATAATCGAATGTTCCAAAATTATTCCCCCTTACAACAATGTCATATTTGGCATCTTTTTCATCGTTCATATAGACATAAGTATCATATCCCTGACCGGGATCTATACTTACGCCATCGATCTCTTCATCAACAAAAGTTATCAAACCTTCTTCAATATCTAATTCTGGTGGAACTGGAACAACCCCGACATGACGGCCTTCTTCATCATAAACATGAAGATCAACTGGCGAATGTGTACTAATTTGCAAATATGCAGGCTCTTCGCGATTGAAATCAATCTCTCCAATGGTTACTCCTGGAATTGTTGCTATTTCATCAAGGATCTCCTTATCGGTTTTTGAACGATTTGTTATGACTCTATCTATAGCACCAATAGTTGAAGAGGCGCTGAGTATGTTTGAATGGTCTATTTCTTTATTTTCAATTTTTTTTGATTTTGCTAGATCGAGGGAAATAACATTTTCAGAATCATAAGATGCGCTCGGTGTCACAACAGTTCCATCACCGCCACTGGTTTTAATATTAGAATATTGAAGATCAACTTTGCATTTACTATCTAAACAATTATTTTTGTCATAGTAATAAATGCTTTTTGTTGTTGCAAGGTTCCAGCCAGCAATAGCCCATTTTGATATCGATACTGGCCAAGAATAACTATCAATAACTGAATGAATAGATTTTGCCAAGTCGAGAAGGCCAACATTACCCTTTATTGGCTTCTTCAAATCTGAATCTTTTGGATTTATACGGGAATCTTTTGAATCAGAAATGAATGCCGTCTGATCTTTGAAACTTATAATCTCTTTTGGATAAACATTATTGTTTAGTCCCTTTATTGTTGTTGAAGCAAATGCAATTGTAGGCCCAAAGACTTTTGTAAAATATGATTCTGTTGGTAGCAATGAATAAGCGCTTGGCATATTTTGACCTAGTAGTCGGGCTACTGATTTGCCAAGAAATGCACCTCCGGCAATAGACTGACCATCACCATGCAGTAGTCCTGCAATTGCCTGTGGAGTGCCGACATAAGGAACGCCAACTGATATGACTTTGTCTATAAGATAATCTTTGCCCAAATCTGTAAGAGTTTTGACCAGATATTTTGCTACAAGTCCACCATTGCTATGCGCTATCAGTGTCACTTTTTGAGTCTTGGAACTAGAAGCCATGGCAGAAACAATATCAACCAAGTTTTCATTATTTTGTGTGACACCATTTGCGTTTGTAACTCCCCCACCTTGTACAACCTCGGTTATTGGTTTGCGCCAATCATAGGCGAAAAATTGTGAACTATTGACTATCTGATTGCTTTTCAATGAATACAAATAATCCATAAATCTACCATAGACTTCCTTGACTCCATAAGCCTTGTCAATTGGGTCTCCCACATCAATAGTATTCTTACTACTACCATCAATATTTAGATAAAGTTTTTGAACATCGGCATTCCTATTTGGTTCCCAGACCTGATTTGTACCAATGTGCAATCGTGATCCTTCTAGCCCTGGAATGAAAAGTATACTGGAGCAACAGTTTTGTGTATGAGATGGATCTAAAGTGAGCCAAGGGTCATACTGCACTATGCCAGAAATCTTGTTGACACTGCTGAATACTGGACCACTCTCACTTCCCCACCAATTGTTAATTGCAACCACTGCCACACTGTCTAAATTGCGGATAGAATAGTTGGAATTATTGGAAATGGAAGAATTTTTTATAATAATATTGCTTGGCTTCGGATCTGCTTGTGCAATATACATATTACCCACACCTCCCCTGCCATACTGACTGTCATTTAAGACTGGGAAAATATCTGGTAACGATGGTTGTACGATGATCCCACTACGATTGTCTGCTATATTACTGTCTTCTATTGTGACACTGCTTGATCTAGTAGTAATAGCATTTGATGAACCAGAGATTGTTGAATTCGTGATGGTCAAAGTAGCATCATAAATCCCGATACCATCACTAAGTGAAATATGAGCGTTGTCTATGCTGGCTCTACCGATAGATACTGATATGCTCGATGGACCAGAAATAGAGACGGGTGCACTCTCTGCCCCTCGGACTAATAGATCCCCCTCGACATATATGGCACTAACACCTTCCAACGATGAACTAGCTACTATCCTAGTTCCTGGTTTGATAGTCAAAGATACTCCAGACGGTATGAATACCTGATCTTCTATAATATATGGGCTATGGATAGCATCCCAAGCCGTACTCTGATATAGATAACCCTGATCTATGATTGTCTCTGCGTGGCTAATATTTGCAAAAGTCAGTAATCCTATTAGTCCCCCTGCGCAAAGTGTAAGCAAATATCTGATTCTTTTTTGAAGCATAATAATAAAAAATTACTTTTAATACCAATATGCTATCAAAGAGAGATAAAATCCTGATAAAATAATTATCAAAAAACAATGAAGAAATTATAAAATTTATTGTTGGATGACCGTTGCGCGCTTGTCTATAGACTTAGAATAAGTACCTACTATGTACAAAATACCGAAACTCACCACCAAAATGAATATAAAACCCACAAAAAACTTGAAAAAGTTGTGATCAAAAGGATTTACCATATTATTCTTTGATAGTTAA
>CAZNUY010000035.1:0-5145 GCA_964576745.1 uncultured Candidatus Saccharibacteria bacterium
GGGTGAATTTTTCTCGAGACCAATCACAAGAGGCACCCATCGTCCTTATCTGTGATTTTATATTGCCAGAATTATCTAATGTAAATTTCAAAATATCTTTATAGAGTTGCTCTCTTTCGAAATCAAATCGGCTTTTGCCCTCTTTTTCGAGCTTTTTTTCATAAACCACTTGAGTTTCGAAACCAGCATGATCTAGGCCTGGAAGCCAGAGAGTTTTGTAGCCTCTCATACGCTTGTAACGAGTGATGATGTCTTCTATTGTCATAACCAAGCCATGTCCTGCATGTAAAGAACCGTTGGCGTTGGTGGGAGGCATAATAATGGTAAAAGCTTTGGCATCCTCGGCTGTATGACCAGCCTTCACGCCGTTGTCTGGATCAAAAAAACCGCTCTTTTCCCAGAGTTCATATATTCTTCCTTCTGTATCGGCAGGATTGTAGGGCTTCAAAAATTTACCGTCCATGACAGAGATGATAGCAAAAAAGAGGTTGTTTTGAAAGATGGTGGGTTTTCTGTTTATAAAAGCAGACTGAGTGAACTATCTCGTATTTGAAATATCACCACTACACTTAAGTGTAGTGACAAAATTACAGATTAAACGAACTGTTTACAAATAAATAAATTCAAATTAACAGCATTTGATCTGCCGACCAGCGACTAGACATATAATAAATGACTCACTTCAACTAACTAAAGCGCAGAAAATTATCGTCGACCATCTCGACCGCTCCTCCCATCTCTATCACGCCAGTTATCAGGATTTGTACTCTCACTACCCTGCTCCCAATTCCAATTATCATCACGGTTATGATTATAATTACCGTGATTATCATTATAATGATTATCATTGTCGATCATTGGTGTTGGACTATACGAATAACCATTTCCGGTATATGAGCCGTAAGAACCATAGTGATTGTAGTCATAACCACCGCCACCGTAACCATTGTAACCATAATTGCCGTTATAGCCGGTATCATACGAACCGGAATAATAAGAACCGGAATAGTCATAACCTGAGTTACCATAATAATACGTCGGACTAGAGTAGTACGTGGTGAATGTCGGATAGTAGTATCCAGGAGAATATGGAGTTGCAAAACTATAATCATAACTATCGTAATATCCGCCAGCATAATAATCTCCGCCATAATAGTCTCCATAACCTCCGCTGTAATAATCATATGACCAATACTGAGCCTGTGCACTATTAACGCCAGTTAAGAGAATCGACGACAAAGACAAACAGAAAACAACAAATGTTATTACATAGGTGACACCTCTGTTGCCTCTGTTGCTCCAGTTAGATGTATTCATACCTGAAGTATAGTCCAGCACTTACCAATGTCAACAGAATTCTGTATAATGAATTCATGTTATATACCCATTCTTACAAAGGCATCGTTTGGCTAGACATCGAGTCTCCGAGCGATGATGAAGTTTCAAATTTAATAAAACGTTACGATTTGCATCCATTGGTCGGTGAGGAACTAAAAAGATCTTCTTCCCTTGCCAAAATAGACTTTTTTGAAAATTGTATTCTGGCAGTTCTCACATTGCCAGTAAGACGCAGACTCAAAGGTGGTACTTATGAGATTGTCGATACTGAGATTGATTTTGTTATTGGTAAAAATTTTCTTATCACCGCACGCACTGATACCATCGAGCAACTCGAGTATTTCGGCAAAATTTTTGATACAAATTCTATTTTGAATAAAGGCGAAAAAATCGAACATGCCGGCTATCTCTTTTACTATATGGTAAAGCGTATATATGCTGGCATGATCGAAGATCTCAAAAATATCCAAGACTCTCTTTCTAGTGCCGAGTCCGGTATTTACAAAGGTCGCGAAAAAAGGATGGTCCAAGTTCTATCAAATCTCAGTCATGAACTTATCGACATCAAACGCACAGCTCGCATGCATCGAGATGTTTGGGAAAAGCTAGTAGCTTTCGATCAGACAAACTTCTTTGGCAAAGATTTCAATTCTTATGTTCACGATATTAGAGATGAGTTCAATATCATTCATGAACACATAGTAAATGCCAATGAACTTCTTGCAGATCTCCGAAGTACCAACGACTCTCTTCTAGATGCCAAACAAAGTGAAACAATCAAGATGCTGACCACCGTTACGGTCGTCTTTTACCCAGTTATGCTTATTGCTGCTATATTTACTATTCCCGCAAAGCACATTCCTATCATCGAAACACCGCTAGATTGGTATACTCTAATGGGGATTTCTCTTATCGGCACCATTTTTGTTTGGTATTTCCTTAAAAAGAAGAATTGGATATAG
The DNA here is from genome assembly GCA_964576745.1 of uncultured Candidatus Saccharibacteria bacterium. Taxonomy (GTDB): domain Bacteria; phylum Patescibacteriota; class Minisyncoccia; order Phycocordibacterales; family PALSA-1337; genus C7867-002. The sequence continues at coordinate 2,301 of CAZNUY010000035.1, forward strand.
TTGCAAACATAAAAATCAATTTTAATGATAGTCGGAAATAACCACTAACTGCCTTATGGAAATATCAATTCACAACACGCTCAGCCACAAGAAAGAGAAATTTGAACCGAAAACATCTGGCAAAGTCTCTATGTATCATTGTGGACCAACTGTTTACAACACTCCACACATTGGCAACTATCGAACATTCATCTTAAATGATTTGATTAGAAGAATTTTTGAATATAATAACTATACAGTCGATCAAGCGATGAATATTACAGATGTCGACGACAAGACTATCAGAGGTAGTGTAGAGGCAAAACAAACCTTAACCGAGTTTACTCGAAAATATGAAAAGTTATTTTTGGATGAAATAGAATCACTAAACATCAAAAAACCGCATCACCTCATCCGTGCCACCGAACATATAGAGCAGATGATAAAAATGATCTCTGTTTTGCTCGAAAAAGACTACGCCTATACAGCAAACGATGGCGTGTATCTCGCAATAGACAAAGTCAAAGATTATGGCAAGCTTGCAGATCTTGATTTGGGCAGTATTTCCAAAGAACGAATCCACAATGACAATTATGACAAAGAAAATCCTAGAGATTTCACTCTTTGGAAATTCAAAAGTCCTGATGATGGTGAGGTTGGTTGGCAAGCACCTTTTGGTGAAGGTAGACCAGGCTGGCATATCGAATGTTCAGCTATGGCAACAGATGCCTTGGGAGAAACCATAGACATTCATACAGGTGGCATAGATCTTATCTTTCCACATCACACAAATGAAATTGCTCAGTCCGAATGTGCTACAGGCAAAACTTTTGTCCGTTACTGGGTCCACGGAGGGTTTGTTAATATTGCAAATGAAAAGATGGCAAAGTCTGCAGGTAATTTCTATAGACTCAATGACCTCATCGAAAATTCTGTCTCTCCTCTCGGCTACCGTTATTGGTTATTAACAGCCCACTATCGTTCACCTGTAAATTTCTCTTTTGAAGCTGTGCTGGGTGCACAAAATGCCTTGATACGACTTATCAAGTTGGTCATGAATCTACCCAAAGGTGGCACTATCAATAACGAATATAAAGATAAGTTTATCGAATATATTAATGATGATTTTGATCTACCAAAAGCGGTCGCATTGTTGTGGGAGCTTGTTGCCGACGAAAACATAAGTGGAGCTGACAAAAGAGCAACCATCATCGACTTCGATAAAGTTTTTGGACTCAAGTTGGACAGCGTACCAGAAGTTGAGACCGAGGTGTTACCACCAGAAATAGAAGCACTAAAAGATGCTCGCGAGGAAGCTCGTCAAGCAAAAGATTGGGCCAAATCAGACGCATTGAGGAAGGAGATAGAGTCTCGCGGATATGATGTATTAGATAACAAAGATGGTGTCGAGATCAGGCGGGTCTAACAGAACAGAGGTGACACCTCTGTACCAATCTTCATTCTTTCTTTATAAATATTTTATTAATTTTTGATAATTATTTTATCAGGATTTTATGCCTGTTTGTTATTGTTCTATAGCTAGATATTAATATATAACAAATACAAATATGTCATTAGATCAAAAAGATATAGAAATTATTGAGCATATGATATTTCGCAATAGTGATGATATTGCAATATCCATTGCTCGCAGTTTCGAGAGATTAGAAAAACACACCTGTGACTCCGAGGCTCGTCTCTACTCACGTTTGGGAGAGATAGAGGATCGTATAGATGCCAGCCGTCAGGATATTTCGGATACGATAGGAGATATAAAAGAAGAGATTCGCGACTCTATGCGCTTCAAAAATAATGAGCTCTATGAGGTCTAGTATTTGCGTATGACACCCCGCACGATAGCAGCAATGCGCAATTGATGAACTGGAAAAATAGGCTTGTATTCACGATTGGCTGGTTCGAGGTAGACAGTACTTCCTTTTTTGCGGAAATATTTCATCGTCCAACCACCATCAACCTCCGCTATGACAATGTCACCAATCTTTGGTTCACCCTTGCGCTCAGCTACCACAAGGTCACCCTCTTGGATACCAGCGTCGATCATAGAGTCACCCTTTACCTCCAAGAGAAAGCTTGATGACTTGTCTCTAATGAGATAACTATCTAGACTGACCATATCGGTCATCTGTTCATCTACTGTAGTAGGCACACCAGCCTCAACCAAACCAAGAAGTGGAATCTGATATTCGGTTCTATTTGGAATAAGTCTTCCCTGTGAATCTTTGTCTAGAACCCCATCATCAACGAGTTTATTGATAAGCTTGTATACTGCATTTTTTGATTTGAAACCGACAAGTTTCATAATCTCTGTGTAGCTTGGCATCCTCCTTGTGTCAGCGTAGAACTTAAGTATTTTATTTTTGTAAAATTCAAACATGGAGTAAATAATTAGACGTTAGATTCATTATATTAGATTAGTAAATAAAATTTGAAACATAAATTTCAGATAAATCAGAAAGCAAAGCCCAATCTCCAAAACCATGATCGTGAAGCTCGTTCAAACTGACTAAGTTGAGCAGAGAGCATCTTGTGTCTGCGACTTTGCTCTTTGTATGGCAAGCCTTTTATTATTCGAAGATCAATCTCGTGATTGAGTCTTTTGATCTCACTTTTTATTGTTCGAATTGCTTGATGTTTGCTCATAGTAATATTGAATTAGTTTGTAATTGCTTCAACTTGTATACAAACATTATAGGTGAACGTGCGTTCACCTGTCAAAATTATGTGTGGATAACTACTGAGGCTGCGCCTCAGTAGTTAGCAACGATTTGTTCGACTGATTTTTTGTAATCATCAAAGCTTTCCATGCCTAATTCCGCCCTTCTTTTTTCCAATTCATCAGGTTTTT
>CAZNUY010000036.1:0-5128 GCA_964576745.1 uncultured Candidatus Saccharibacteria bacterium
GTGCCAAAGCCGAAGTCCAATACCAAAATCCACTTGGCTCAGCAAAAGCAATAGTGGTAGAAGCAAGCTTTGCTGGAGTCACACCAAAACGAACCAATGATTCGGTAAGAGATGAGTCTGCCTCTTTTTGAGAAACTTTTGTTGTATTGTCTTTGTACTTGGCAGTGATGATATCGCCTGAAATTTCCAAAATACCAACATTACCCCTTTGCACATCGATAGCCAATTCTGAAAGAGACACTTCTTCTTTTGCAACAGAACGCTCTGAATATTGGGAATAAATGCCCGTAATGAGCAAAAAAAGTAAGACTACAATAGATAGTATATTGAAAAATCCAAGACCACTTGGCAGTATTTTGAAACCTTTCTTGTCCTTCTGATTGGGATTTTTGATCATATTGTCAGGCATAGTTTTCCTACTTTAACTTCTTTTATCGTTTGAGGCAAGGCAAATATAATTAGACAATAAATATTCAAAAAGTTATGCACTTTTCATATTATAATGAGCAAATAAAAAAGATATAATTATTACAGAAAGGAGGTGAGGAAAATGAGTGTTGTCTTACATAAGGTAACGGTCGATGATATACACATGGCAGTATTAAGGGATGCCCTGAGTCCCGAGAATATGTACTTCACCCATTTGGCTCTAAAGGCAATCGGTGAAAACCGTCAACCTACAGCCGATGAAGCCATGATTCATTACCTTCATCATGGAGGTTACGAAAAGACCCTAAGATCTTTGGATATCAAAGAATATCCACTGACTTCAAACACCCCTCCTCAGCACAGAGCTGAGCCGGTTCATTCTGACTAACGTGCCCCATAAACCGGGCGCGTTGTTTAGTCACATGAAGTTATTGATTTAGTTAATACAAATACAATTTAATTATTCAAAAAATCTTTGAGGATTGGAATATTACCAACCAGTTCAAAAATATTACCACCATAAAACTTCAAATAGACAAAAAGTCCAAGTCCTGCAACGAAGATCAAAATAATTAGAAAAACTATAATCTTAATGAAAATACTTGAACCCTGTTTTGATTGCTTTGGAGTAAGACTATTTTGATTTAATTGCTCATCAGATTTTGGAGTGATCGGAGTCAATGGCAAAGAAACATCTTTTGGAGTCATCATCCGACTGACCTCAGAGTATGCATTGTTAATATCTGTAATTCTCCAACCATTTTGAAGCAACACATCCACAACCAAATCCCTAGAAACACCATTTTCGACTTGTAACTTTACAAATTGTAATAATTTTTCATCAATCATATTTGTGATCACTGAGGTTATGCCTCAATACTATTTTACCGCAACTTGTGCACGCAACTGGTCGATAATTAAATCGAGAGAGGATGTAGCTTTGACAATAAATATACTTGCACCGAGATGTCGTGCGCGATTGATATCTGCCTGATTGCTCAAGTTTGACAATACAATTTTTGGAATATTTTTTAGACGCGGATCTTCGTTGATAACTTTCAAAACTCCAAAGCCATCGAGATCGCCTGGGACCAAAAGATCCACCATGATGACATCAGGCACAATCTCTTTTAATGTTTCGACTGCTTCCCTACCATCACGCACATGTACAAGTTCAAACTCTGTTGCCTCTAATGCTTTGCTCAAAACTACCCCGAGCAACGCATCATCTTCTAACCATAGTAGTTTCTTTTTCATAAAAAATATGTGTTATTGGTATGTGATAATTGTAGCATTATTTAATATTTATATAATGCTTACTTCTCTTCGCGTATTTACTAGTTAAATTATAACTTAATTGAAACAGTGTCATGGACGCAAAAACTAACCAATTATCGGTGTAAAATGAAAACAAGAATGTAACAATAAAGTAATAAAATCTAGTTTCAAAGATCTTTTCTAAAAAATGTAAGCTGGAAACTTTTGGAATAATAACATCCATCGAAAGACCGAAAAAAGCAAAAGGTACAAATAAATATAAAAAATGAGTCCAGTTAAAGTTATCTGCTACGAACAGGAAGCTCAAAAAAATAATATTAGCCGCTATCCCGTGATTGAGTTTATCAACCCTAAATCTCAAAATGTTTACTAACAACAAAGCTAAATATAAATTTGTAAGTGTTGGATCACTTAGTATTAATAACCCACCGAAAATTCCAAATAAAATGCCGAACACAATAGCGTCGAACTTAAACCATTTAAATCCGTGCTCATTAAAACAATCAGCCAATTTCATCATGGAACCAAACAAAACTGAATACACTAGTATGGCTGGTATAGAAAAAAATTCGTTCATTGATATTAAATTATTGCAGAGATGAGTATTTTTGTAAAATATTTGAATGTATGTTCCAAAATGGAACTAACTGAAACAGCTTACGATTCACTTTCATCTTGAACGTGTGCAAATTTTGCACATACTGAATTCTCATTAAGTTCCAAAGAAGAAAAAATAGTCAACAACCATTTGAAGTGATAAAATCATGCAAATGGAAGATAAAGACATAATACAATTATTTTTAGAAGACCAGGAGTGGCAAACTTTTGAATGTAAAAGGGCGGCAATCAAACCATCCGATTTACTGGAAACGGTTATAGCCTTCGCTAATACCGAAGGTGGTTTTATCGTGATCGGTTTAGAAGATCCCGGCAAAGCTGTTGGAAATGAGCGACTCATCGGTATCAGTGAAAATCCAGACAATGTCTCTAACTTCCTCAAACTCATTGATAAAGAAATTGAGCCTCCGTTCATGCTTTGGGGTAAGTTTGAGATTGATATAACAAACACACAAAGCAAGCCAGATAAGCTCATGGTTATCAACATCAAAAAGAGTAATGATGTTCACTCGCTCAAGAAGGGAGATACCTATACCCGAAAGGGTCGTCAAAATGTGAAGATTGGGTCTACTGAAATAATGCGTCTTAAGTATGAGAAAGGTGCAATCAAATTTGAGTCAGAAAAATCAGATATCACTTCATTGGAGGATTTGGATCAAGAGCTTTTAGCTCAATACAAGAAAGATACCGAAAGTACTGGTTTGAATGACTGGCAGTTCTTGAAAGATAATGGACTTGCTGTAAATACTGATGGTAAATATGAACTCACGAAAGCAGGAGTTCTACTTTTTGCTAAAAACCCATCCGTGACTTTAAAAAGTAAGTGTAGTGTGAAAATTTCTCATGCGTACGGCACGAAGCCAACCTATACAGGTAAACCAAATTTCGTAACTCGTCCTTTTACAATCGAAGGTCCTTTGATGAAACAGATTGAAAAAACTATAGAATACTTCAGAAATGTTGTTAAAAGCTCACCACCAAAACTAACGGGAGCATCATTTGCACCCACCTTTCTTATACCAGAATGGGCTTTCCAAGAGGCCATAACTAACGCAGTCATTCATCGTAATTACTTCGTCGAAGATGACATACAGGTTCGTTTTTATGACGATCGTGTAGAGATAGAAAGTCCGGGTACTTACCCAGGGCATATCACGGTCCAAAATATTCGAGATGAGCGTTTTGCTAGAAACCCACTCATCTTACGAACACTAAACCGATTTCAAACTGCTCCAAATCTCGATATTGGGGAAGGTGTGGACCGTATGTTTAAAGCGATGAAAGAGAGAAATCTCTATGAGCCAGTTTTCTCACCTCCAACAGTTCGACCAAATAGTGTGCTGCTTGTTCTTCTCAATATTCATAAAGTGGAATACTGGGATATTGTTAGTAAATATATTGATGAGAAATTTAAAATTACAAATAAGGAAGCTCGAGAAATTACCGGTATTGAAGATACAATCAAAATGTCCAGATTACTCAAGCTCTGGGTTGCTAAAGGTCTACTAGAAAAAGTTGATTCAAAATTTAAAGGCGGAGTTTTCTATAAAAAAGTTGGTGTAACCGTACCAAAGAAACTTAATAATGCATTTGCAAGGGGGGTTGCAAATGGAGGCTCTGGATCCCAATCTACCCCTTAAACAAGAGACATTTGCATAGATACCATTTGCATATAACTGCCCTGTCTACTTTATGGGGTACGGATCAAATGTGGACTTGGGGAGCCAAAGTTGGAACCAACTATATCCTTGGGTATTTGAAGCGTCTGAGGAGATTGCAGGGGCAAGGGTTATTAAAAAGAATTATGCGATTACTTGATATACTTCCATATTGGCGTCACGTGATGTGATTGGAACTAGTAGATACAAAAGAGCCTCATAGATGAGCATGAGGCTCTTCCATGAGGCAGCGTGCCGATACTTAGAACATATCTTCTACGGTCATCACCATGACGAGCGCGTTGGTCTTGGAAATCATCCCGCCCAGGGCACGAACGAGCGCCAAAGCTTCCATCGACGTCCGATCATTAGGATCGGTATCTTGCCAGTCGATCTGGAAGAAATCGAGTCCGACTTCACCAAACCTCAGACAGAGTTCAGCCTCGGACGATGTTTCTCCGACAAGGAACTGAACACAGACTTTTCGCTCAGCAGCCGTCATATCAGAAAATTTCTTCGATGCGATGAGTTGCCGAGCAACGCCCGCTCGTAGTTTGTTTTCCAATTGAGCTCGTTGACCGAGAGCGCGGATATCGGCATTGCCGAGAATGTCAGGAGACGGTGTAGATGCATTCATGTTATCAATAGTTGGTTTTGTGGTGGATTGTCGTTTTGACTCCGAAAGCTCAATAAATTAAGTGCTCTGAGCCAAGACGAAATAAGCCATAATCTGGTGACGATTATAGCATATGTATAAGAATTGTCAATAGGTGGAGATGGCGGGAATCGAACCCGCGTGCAATCGCAACGCATAGAACGAATCTACAGTGGTAGCACAGTTTATTCTGCATGAAGCAGATTTGATGAATATACCCGAGAAACTGTGCAAATAGCATATTCACGATCTCTATGTTTCGAAGAATAAAGTGAGAAGCCTTATTCCCTACATCCAAGTTATTACGCCGACTTTATTGTCTGGATCCCAACAAAGCGACGGCCCTTAAACAAGAGCGAATGCAAAGTCCTTTTGTCCGAAATACGGAGAAACGGTTGATTTAGCATTTAAGGTTTCCATCAGATTTACGAGTTAATGGTGCTCGCACTGCACGAACCAGCATGAACGGTTGTCTAGGCCGATCATCCCC
>CAZNUY010000037.1:0-5057 GCA_964576745.1 uncultured Candidatus Saccharibacteria bacterium
AGAAGACTGGAGCAAAGCATTTCTTCGGTGAGAAGTATGGTGATGAAGTTTCGATATATTTTACAGGTGGTGATATTTTCTCAGCGTATTCAAAAGAATTTTGTGGCGGTCCCCACGTAACAAATACTTTTGATCTTGCTGGCCCAGAAGGTAAGTGGCATTTCAAAATCCAAAAAGAAGAAGCAGTTTCGGCCGGTGTTCGTCGCATCAAGGCGGTGTTGGTTTAGTTTTTTCTTTCAATTTACAAACGACAACCACCACAACATAAGCATTTTTCGAGGATTAAGCCAGAATTCTGCAGAATTCTGGCGGCCTCGAGAAATGCTTATGTTGTGGTGGTTCCGTTTTGTATATCTTAGTATAAAAAATGCTGGCAATTTTGGCGTGACGTGTGAATAGAACTTTCACTATCATTTCTGCTATAATATCCCCAATGTTCTCTACCAAAAAAGTAGATCATAAAATTATTTTGATATTGGACGTTCAGAGTTCAATAATTAGAGCGTCTCTACTTGTCTCCGGTGATCCAATTCCAAAAGTAATATATACTTTCGCGTCTGAAACTAAAAAATCTGATAGTGGTAACGACGCATCTCTCATCAAATCAACTTTGTTGGGTATCAATGACGCTATCCAATCTGCTATGCGTTTTATTCGTCACGAAGAGAATCTCGGCGGTTACCCTCATATTAGAAGAAAGATAGACTCGGTTCATTATATATTGTCCTCCCCATGGATAGTCTCCGAAGCCAAGATTATCTCAAAGCAATTTGAAAAAGATACCGAAGTCACAAAAAAGTATATATTCGATCTTATTGACGAAGATAGAAAGGAGATCCTCAAATCAGAAGAAGCTCTGCGGGTTATTGAACAAAAGATTTTTGATATAAAGTTAAATAGTTATTCTATAAATAATTGGGAGCGCAAATCAGCGAGAACCCTCGATGTTTCTTTTACTATCTCGGTAGCTAGTACAAAGATGGTCTCATTTTTCATCGATCAGTTTAGACATATTGTTCATTCAAATAAAATTTTCTTTCATTCATCTTTATTACTCCAATATATAGGTATAGAGAAAGTCTTGGAACCAGGATTGAACTATTGTTTGGTTCACATCCACGGCGAACAGACCGACGTGTCACTTATTCGAAGAAAATCCTGCATCTTTTTTGGTTCATATCCTTTTGGAGTGAGAAATTTTGTCGAAAAGTTGGCAAAAGAGACGAACAATGGCTATCAAGCGGCAGATTCATTATTGTCACTGTATGTTGGCAACAGACTCGATAGTACCTTAAATGATAAAAATATCTCTTCCATTTCCAAAATAGCAAATGACTGGTTGAGTCAACTCAAGGATACATTGTTAACACAGAGATTTGAAATAAAGGCACCTATGTCAGTTATAGTCACCGCATCTTCTCATGATGATTGTTTTGTTAAAGTAATCAAAGATTCTGTTCCTGGGGTACCTGTCTACGTATTATCAGTCGACGATTTGATGACCAGAGTGACATTTGACCATTTTGCAGAAAGAGGTAGATTGGTGGCATTATATGCTATCGCTATTCACAGCTTATTAGATTGAAATGTGTTAAAATGTAAAAAATGCCAAGAAAAGTTGAAGATATAATACCTAAAGAAAAGCGCTCAATAAGGGAAGTTTCTTCACCTTCTCGTTCGGTTGTGGCTACAAAAAAGCGTAAAAAAGTTATTGAACTAGATGGAGAAGAACAGGTACCAGTTCATATTGGGGCTATAGACAATCGCATAGACAATAAAACCAAAGCCAAAGTTGCAGAAGATATGCTTTCTGTAAAGTCGGATTTTCCTTTGCGTAGAATGCCGATCACGCCACCTTCTTCAGAATATGAGGCAAAGAAAAAAATCAAATGGAAATGGCCGGTTATTACAATATTGGCAATAATCATTGTTGGAGTCATTGGATATTATGGTTCGATATATTATTCCCAAGCCACATTTACTGTAGTCCCAAAAGTTATACCGGTTTCAGTAAATAGTACATATGTTGCGCAAGCTTCAGGTAATGATTTGACGTATGAGGTTATAACCGTAAAGAGAACTGCAACAACCACAGTAAATGCTACCAACGGACCAGTTACAAATACCAAGGCTACAGGTAAAATTACTTTGTACAATTCATATGGTACCCAATCAATCCGTCTGATAGCAGGAACTAGATTATCATATGGAAATTTGGTGTATAGGCTCAATAGCTCTGTTGTAATTCCAGGATATACCAAACCTGCAGGCACTATAGTTCCTGGCAAAATTTCAACGACTATATCGGCTGATCAACCCGGTCAGCAATACAATATAGAAGACATCTCTTCTGCAGATTTCAAGATTGTTGCTTATGCTGGATCTCCAAAATATTCAACTGTTACAGCAAAAGCTATAACTCCTATCATTGGCGGTTTTTCTGGAGTAAAGAAAGTCATTAGTCCAGCTACGCTATCTTCTAGTACGGCGAACTTGAAATCACAACTCACAGAATTGCTTTTGAAAGAATCATCAACCATGATTCCTTCTGGTTACGTTATGTATAGCAAAAATTACACAACTAGCTTTTCAGCGCCGATAATTGGTGGTTCAGATCCAAAGACTGCAAACATAAGCATGGAAGGTACTATACATGCTATTGCAATGCCAAAAACAAAACTTGTAGAAACATTGGCTGGTGCTCAGACGATATCGTTATTTGGTCCTTTTGCATATACATCTCCAGGTCTGGAGGAGCTCGATATTACAATAACAAATATCAAAGATTTTACACCAACCAAGAAAAACGCTCTGGTCCTAAAAGCAAAAGGTGATATGAAGATAGTGGGTACTATACCGGTTGAAGACCTAAAGAAGAAGCTTTCAGGACTATCACTGTCGGCCACCCAAGATGTGTTTAAGTCGTATAGCGCCATTATAGAAAGTGGCTCAGGGGAGTTGGCTCCACCATGGGCAAATATTCCAACCGACTTGGAAAAGATCAAAGTCATAGTCGAGGAGCCTTAGTCTATTGACTTTATAGGCCTATTTCTGCTAGTATCATCTAACGTACTTTTACGAGATGGAATCCACTTCAAAATCAAATAATTTTGCCAGCGGAACAGTCGTTGAGGCTTTGCCAAATACACTGTTTCGAGTTGAGTTGGATAATTCAAAAGAAATTATCTTGGCTTACTTAGCTGGAAAAATGAGAATGAATCGCATTCGAGTTTTGATCGGTGATAAGGTTGAATTGGAACTAGATCCGTACGGAGGACGTGCAAGAATAACAAGACGCCAATAATAAAATGAGAGTAAAAGCATCAGTTAAAAAGTTGTGTGCAAAATGTAGCGTTGTAAGACGTGGAGGTTATGTCTACGTTACTTGCAAAGGCAACCCAAGACACAAACAGCGCCAAGGATAGAATATAGATAATAAAATAGATACAAAACATCAATTAAATTACAATGAGAATACTTGGAATTACATTACCAGAAAATAAAAGGCTAGAAATAGCTCTTACAACTATTTATGGTATCGGCCGTTCTAGAGCAAAACATATTCTGCTCAAGACAAAGATCGATGGTAGTATAAAGCCAAGTGCTCTCACAGTAGAACAGGAAAATATCCTACGCAAACTCATAGAGAGTTTCAAAATCGAAGGTGATCTCAAGCGCGAAACAGCAGGCAACATCAAAAGACTCAAAGATATCAAAACATATCGTGGATATAGACATTCTAGACATTTACCAGCAAGGGGTCAGCGCACAAAGACCAATTCTCGTACAGTTCGGGGCAATGTACGTAAGACAATGGGATCCGGTAAAAGAAAGGAAGAGAAGAAGTAAAAGATAAAATAAACTACCATGGGTAAAAAAAGAATTGTAACAACTGAAGGGGCAGAATCAAAAGACGCAAAGACTGTTGCGCCTCAAGTTTCAGCAAAGAAGCGCGTCGATACTGGTATTCTTCATGTCCAGTCTACTTACAACAACACAAAAGTCATGCTTACTGACAAAGCCGGTAATGCACTTATGTGGGGTTCAAGTGGTGGTGCTGGTTTTCGTGGTGCAAAAAAGGGTACTCCATTTGCGGCAGCGAAAGTTGGTGAAGTTTTGGCTCTAAAAGCTCAAAATATCGGACTACGCGAAGTTGATGTTGTAGTAAAAGGCGTTGGTTCTGGTCGTGAATCAGCTATTAGAGGTTTTATTAGCAAAGGTATTACCATTTCATCCATCAAAGATGAGACTCCAGTACCATTTAATGGCCCTCAACCAAAGAAGCCACGCCGAGTATAATTTACATATATGAAAATAGGACCACGATACAAAAAAGCACGATATCTAGGAGTACCAGTCTTCCCAAAGACTCAGACTCAAAAATATGCAATGCGTCTACAGCGCAAGAGTAAGACTATGGCAAGACGTGGTGCCAAGAGTGAATACGGCAAGCAGATGATGGAAAAGCAAAAGGCACGCTTTAGTTATGGTATTGGTGGTAAGCAGTTCACAAACTATGTCAAGAAAGCCCTAAAGACTTCTGGTGACAACGGTAAAAACCTTTTGTCATTGCTCGAAAGTCGACTAGACAATACCATGGTTCGTGCTGGTTATGCTCCATCGCACTCAGCAGCTCGCCAGATGGTTTCGCATGGTCATATCGCAGTCAATGGCGTCAATGTTCGCGTTCCATCACATCAAGTTAGAGTCGGTGATACATTGACCATTCGTGAAGGAAGTAAGAGTAAAGTCATATTCTCGAAGTTGGATGAACAATTGAAGTCAGTTAAGCATCCAAACTGGATGAGTATCGATGAAAAGACCAAAACAATCAAGATTATCGGTAAGCCTGTAAATGAATCGACTGATCTTCTGTTCGACGTAGGGGCAGTGCTCGAGTTCTATACACGCTAGACATTATTTAATTTTAATGTATTATTATTATTCTATTTTTATAATATAAAAAACATGACCTACGACGTCGTTTTACCTTCAAAACCAAAAGTCATCCGCGAAGACAAAATTAGCGGAGTCTACGAAATTGATGGCCTATATCC
>CAZNUY010000038.1:0-4830 GCA_964576745.1 uncultured Candidatus Saccharibacteria bacterium
GAAACCAGATAAATAATTCCCCAAGCAGAAACCATAATGAATATACCGACCGATCCCCAGAGCATGGTTGATTTGCCTTTTTCTCTAGCACCTTCATCAGAGCCATGTAGGACAAACTGTAATGCGCCCCAGACGAAATACAACACCGCAAGACCGAACATCAGTTGCACAATCGGATAAACAATGATGTTTATTAGCGGGTTAACTAAATTGCCAAAAGCCGTCATGTCGACGGCTGCTTGGGCAATAGAAATTTTCAAGAATGAAAACATCATTTATATTACTGAACCAATGGAATCTGATTTGCTGGAATACCTCCGTTCTGAGTACTATTTCCCAAATTTGGAATTGCTTGATCAGTAGGAGTAGTCTTGAATGTATTTGTCAATACGTTTACCAAGCCCCAAATCGAGACGATTATAAACAAACCAACAATACCCCAGAGAATATTCATACCCGCAGCTTTTCTGTCATCACCGTTTGGTTTGATGAAATACTGTACTACATTCCATACTATATAAATAACTGCGATAGCAACTAGGATATAGGTAAAAATATTTCCGATACCCAATAGTCTAGTTGATAAATTGTTTACATTTGTAATAGGCGATAGAGCCTGAGCTGATGCAATTGCTGGAATAGCAAATGCTATAAGTGCGATGATTTTTTTCATAGTAATTGTTATTAATAATTTATTACTTTGTTAATTATAACCCCTACACCATCACAAGCAAATGATGATGTGGATATTATTAAGGACGATTTGTAAAGGGATTAACTTCTATAGTATTTACATTTACTCCGCCAGTACCACTATTCCTATTAATAAAATTTGCATTAGGAAATCTATCTGGTGGAATATTCGGATTGGTATAGAAAGTGTTCACAAGAATATTTACCAAACCCCAAATTGATACAATTACAAAAAGACCAATTATCCCCCACAAAATATTCATACCAGCTTCTTTTCTATCATCACCAGCCGGTCTTATAAAATAATGGACTATATTCCAAATAATATAGATGACTGCCAAACTTGTAAGGAAATAAATAACCAGATTGCCGATACCAATCAGCCTAGTTGAAAGATTATTAATATTTCTTATTTCAGAAAGATTCTGAGCGAAAACCAATGCTGGAAAGAAGATGAATGACAGTGAAAAAACTTTTTTCATATTATTTCGGAAAAAGATTATTGATACCGGTCCACGTACTAGGACTGCCAGTACCGAGGTCAAAAGTATTAATCAAGATATTTACCAAACCCCATAGAGATAATATTATGAAAAAACCAACAACACTCCACAAAACATATTGAGCAGCTTCGGCCTTGTTGACCTTTTCTGGTTGAATAAAGTACTTGATCACGTACCACACAAACATCACAACAGCCAAACCCATCATAAGATACAATGCCATATTGAAATACTGCGCAATCTTCCCCACCAAATCACTAAGTTTCATATTTGTCGCCGCCAAGGTAACGCTTGGCAGAAGAACTAATAAACTAGTATATATTTTGAGATTGTTTTTCATTTTTATAAATTATCTACCTTGGTACCGCTTTATTGGCACTCTCAATAACTGAAGGGCTTACCGTATTTGTAGCTGATATTGTATTGATAACAACCTGGATGATAACCCTCGCACCAATCACAACGGCAACTCCAACAACTAACCAAAGCAATTGTTTGTGCAATTCTTCTATTTTCTTTGCATTACCTTGAGCAGCATTTGTGACGTATTGGAAACCAACATAAATAAACATCAGTACGGCAAAGATTATAAATAAATAAGTAATTACTTCTATGACCGCCTGGATCAAATCACCAACAGAATTAATGCTTTTATTAAGAGGGTTCTGGAGAGTGAAGATGTTGGATTTTGTTGGACCACCAACCTCTGTTGTAATACCTGAATTACTTGGAGCACCAACTTCCGTTTTCACTTGAGCATTTAAGTATGTAATAGAAATTAGATTCAGAAAAAATATAGTTATGATAACTAAAGTGAAAACAAAAAACTTTGTAGAAAATTTCATATAATTATAAACCTAACAAAACTCCGTAACCACTTGTTCCTGTCAACCATTCCAAAATCTGATACACGATAAACCATGCGGCTAGCATTATTATAAACCCCTTGGCCAAGGATGGGAAGATGTCATGTGCTTTTGAAATATTTGCTGGCGTACCTGAAATATATAGATAACCAGCAAAGAGCAGACCAGCAACCGCAATAAGGACACCGAGCGTCATAGCAATATTTATGAGATGTTGAATTTGCATCATAAGTCCTCTGAAATCACAAGGGATAAAATCTGGGTTCTTGAAACCAGGTTCAATCTTTCTTGTCGCTGGATTGTATGCAACCAACTCTGCAGGACCATCACAAATAAGCAATCTAAACTTCGAACTATTTAGATTTGAATATTCTGGATTAATAGAACTATTAACAGAGTTTGCATTGGTTGGCGGGTTTGAAGCAGACGGTGATGCTGAAGCAGGAGCAGGTGTTCCTCCTGTTCCCTGAGAAAACGCAATATCAAAACCAGTAGAGGTAAGAGTGAAAGCTATAACGAAAATACCTAAATATTTATAAAATCTATTTTTCATATTATTGGACTTGTCTTAATGCCACATCATAAAGATCACTGGTATCTTTGATAGCTTGTTCGATTGATTTCTTATTACTATTGATTGTCTGGATCAGATTACCAAAGATCTGTTTTGACTGGGCAAGATCTAGGTCCAACCAGGTTTTGGATATCAGAGCGGAGTCATTGAAAATAGTAATGTAAGGATCCGTACTACCCTCTGCTATAACATCTCTCCTCACCGATGAGGCGTACATACTTTGTGACAAAAGTTTCAGGTTTTCTGGGGCAGTCAGGATAGAAATAATTTTGAAACTTCCATCTAGATTGCTCGAGGCTCGGACAAGAGAAAAACCGAACATTTTGCCATAAACTGCTTTGACACCACCAGTGCGAAGTTGTGGCAAAGGTGCGACATCAAAATTGAGATTGATATTTTTATTTCTAATATCACCAAGATCAGAAGCAAAACTAAAATATGTTGCCAAGGTTCCTGCCAAGAAAGAAACCTTGTCGTTTGGCATCCCCCTATTCCAAGAATAGTTTTGATTTGTAGGATCAGCAAACTGACTGAAGAATTGAAAAGCAGAATTTGGTTTTGCAGAAGAATATGGATTGATGGCCGAAACCACGTAACCTTCATTATTTACTGTCGTTACAGAATTGCCTATTTGGAACAACAAGGAACCGAGAATTTCTCGAGCATTGGTAATGTTGGAAAAATCTCCAAGCGAAATTGCAGAGCGTCGAACATTGCCATTTTGATCTCGAGTTGTGAGCTTCTGAACCAAACCTGGTTTGAGACTTGTACCAGTAAATTCATCCCAATATTTTGGATAACTCGCAATACCAGCCGAATTGAAAATGTCCCTATTCCAATACATAACAAGTGGATCAATAGTAAATGGTATCGCTAAAACACCATTGTTACTCAGATATATCCTCGCTTCGTCTATGTATGAAGTAAAGTAAGTATTTTTTGGCAATACAGTGTATGGGATGAATGCCAGTTTATTGAGCTGTGGCAAAAGCATATCGGTCGAAACCAAGATAACATCAGGACCCTGACCGAGAGCCAAAGCATTTACAAAACTTTGAGAAAAAGTTTCTGGTCGATGTTCGACATAACTGATCTTTATAGACGACGATCGAGTGGAATTGATATCAGCAAGATACTTTGTAAATAATTCTTGAGGAAATGTGCCCCAAATGGTGATTGCCGGCAATTCTTGTTGATTGGCAGGACCCTTGTAAGTGGCGAAGGCAATCGCTCCAGCCACTATTGCAATTATAAAAAAAGCTAAAACTACTAATTGAAATTTTGTCATTTTATCTTATTAAAACTAAACCGTAATGATGGTCACCAGCGTTGAAAGATTGATCGAGCTTGAAACCGGCCTTTTCGAATAACATTTGAGCTTTGTTAGAAGTCACTATTGTTTTTGGACTAAGTGGTGAAATTTCACTCCAATCTATAACCAAAACCTTGCCACCCGGCTTGAGGATTCTCTTTATTTCCAAAACAAATTCATCGACTTTTTCGACTTGAAAGAGTACATTGGACGCGATTACCCTGTCGGCTGAGGCTTCGCCAATCTTTGTACCACCTATCTTCTCAAAATTGCCCCAGATGACTTCTATGTTGTTGAGACCCGAAGACTTGCCTACCGAACGGATCCTCTCTAAAAGATCTTTTACAACATCTATCGAGTAGACACGTCCACTGCCACCGACGCGCCGTGCAGCCTCAAAAGTATAGAAACCTGAACCAGCACCGAGGTCGACAACTCTCATCCCTTCATTGAGCCCAAGTTTGGATAAATTAGAGGCAGGGTCAGAAAACATGACTTAATTATATGGCAAAACACGGCAAATGTAGAGGGTTGTTGGGGACAAACTCTACTGAGGCGCAACCTCAGTCACTGAGGTTGCGCCTCAGTGCTAGAGACAGATCAAACTAGCCAACGAGTCACCATCGCGGAGTTTCATGACTCTTACACCCTGAGTTGAGCGACCGAGTGTTGGGATTTCTTTGAGATCGACACGAATAACTTGACTTTTCTTTGACATTGCAACAATTTCTTCGACATCATCCGTCACAACCTTTGCACCCATGAGCTCACCTGTTTTCGATGTCACATTCATCGTCAATATTCCAGAACCACCACGATTTTGTGTCTTGTATTCAGAAAGTTTGGTCTTCTTGCCATAGCCATTTGCACTCATTACGAACA
>CAZNUY010000039.1:0-4732 GCA_964576745.1 uncultured Candidatus Saccharibacteria bacterium
ATGTGGTGTCAGGAAGGAGGGGGGTTGGGGTGGGTGTTACTGCGGGGGTTGGGGTTGGGACGGCGGTGGGTGTAGGGGTTGATGCGGGGGTGCCGGTGTATTCGTAGGCGCCGATGTCCCAGGCGGAGCCTTGAGGACGAGACATCGATAAAAGATCATCTGAGAATGATGGGACAGTATAACCACGGTCGATAGCTGGAGAATTAGAACTAATGTTCAAGTTACCATTTGCAGCATCAACAAATAATGGATCACTTCCATTTATTCCATGCGGATCATTAAAAGCTGGCTTGGTGGGATAGACTAGATTATTGTCTGAATTTATCACCGCACCTTCCATAGCAGAAAACCAGCCATTACTTGGTCCCGATCCGCAATTAGCAAATATATTGTTGTATACATTACTGCCAGATGCATTATTTGTACCGGTAGATTTCCTAAACAATACTCCAAAACCATTACTATTTGGATGTGTCGAACAACCGTACAGTGTATTGTTATAGAAATTTATTGGAGCATATGTCTGCCCTGCAATAGTTGCATAATGATATGAATTATTTCTAATTGTAAGACCTGTCACGGTTCCATTCGTATTCTCTATCATAAATAATTGTCCTTGGAAATTTTTTATTTTATTTCTTTCGAAAATTACATTGGTCGAGACCAAATTATTCAAAGAAAATACTTGGATAACATCCATATGTGCTCCAGATCCTGCAGATAAAGTCACATCATGAATATAGTTATCGCGGATTATATGATTTAAACCAAATGGACGAAAGATATCACTATCTTTCATTGGTCCGATATCATTATTTTCTACAATATGATTGCTACCATAAAGCTCGATTGCCTGATAATCACCCGAAGAAAACAAACTGCTTGACAATCGATTGTTCTTTATAAGACAACCTGTAGGTGAACCTTCGTACCACGTGAAGATAATCAAACCACGAGTATTTTGATCCACATCGTGAATATTATTATTTATTATCTGACAATAATCTCCCTTAATATATATACCACCATATTGAGGGCCAGTATTTGTAACTTCGAAACCATCAATGACAATATAATTATGCAAAATAGCAAAACCCTTCATTATCACATTTCCACTAGCTTTATATGTGATAGGACTGCCAGCCGTACCAGATCTAATAGTATTGACTCGTTCTGCATAAGTTCCGGCAGATACTAAACAAGTTTGTCCTGGTTGAACTGCGTTTGCGCAGGCTTGTATGGTTGGATATTCCGAAGGAACACAAAGATTTGAGCTCGACTCACAACCAGATGGTAGAGCTTGAGCACTTTGGGTTGTAGCATTTGCAGATGATGATTGTGATGAGCTATTCCCCGCCGCATCATATGCTGATACGGTGTATGTATATAAAGTAGAAGGAGAAAGTCCGGTATTGGAATATGATGTTGCACTAGTAGTAGTTAATAATGTACCTCCACGGTATATCCTATAACCAGTAACCGCCACATTGTCAGATGATGGAGACCAAGATAGATTGATCTGTGAAGATGATACAACCGAAGCAGTAAGATTTGTTGGTGTGCTTGGAGCTTGTGTGTCTATGAATGGTGCTGGAGTAGGCGTTGGTGTTGGAGTGGGAGTAGGAACAACAGGGGTTGGGGTTACAACTGGCGTTGGTGTGGGCGTTGAAGCTGGTGGAGTTACACTACCGGTATATGAATAAAGTTCAGTTATGTCAGAATCGGATAGAGCGCGATTGTATACGCGGAGGTCGTCTACTATTCCATTGAATTGGTATGCTGAGTGCGAATATATCTTTCCTATATATGCACCAGAACTCCAACCATTACCGGGATTTGAAGCTGTTATATTACCAGTTTGTTTTGTACCATTTATGAAAACGTTTCTAACAGATCCGTCCCAACTCACACAAACATGAGACCATGATCCGTTTTGAATCAACTGTGTCTGAGAATTATAGGAAATAATGCCTGTCGTATCTCCTGCAACTCGATAATAAGCAAATTTTACGTAGCCATCATTATTGATTCCATACCAAAAATCACCTGGGGCACCATTGCCATCGACAAGACTTCTCATTATCGCTCCACTATATCCGTTTGACATAGTTGATCTGTTATTCACATTAATCCAAGCACATGATGTCATTGGATTATTTTGTGACACAGTATTACTAAGATTTATTGCATCATCAACACCATCGAAATTTATTGCTCCACCAATTCTTCCGCTAGTCCAGCTTGGTCCACCACCAACAGGAGAATTCAAAGTACCTGTATTATTATTTCCACTTGAATCGGTAGCCGAAGTTCCAGATCCTTCATCAAATTTCCAGTGTCCTACAAGTCCAGTAGAAATATCTGCACTCGATACCAATGGAAATGAACATGAAATTATTAATATGAGAGTTAAAAGATATCTTTGCATTTTACTTAGGATTGATGAATAAAATTTTTCACTTATTAGTAAACCTCTTGAACCGGCACATCACAATTGGCTTTGAGCCAGATAGGATCGTAATCAGAAACCTCAACCCTTTCACCATTGGCGATATAATATGGCTCTTTTGGAGCACCTGGTCCGGGCATCTTATTTATTATCATCATTTCTGGACAGCCAATTTCTCCCATCTCTCCTCGTATTTCGGCACCAGTGTTTGATTTTAGTCTAGGATAGGATGGAAGATTGTCTATATCAATTACTAGTTCCGAGGTTGCCGGTTTTGGACTTGTAATATCAAATATGACCTCGCTATTATTTTTCCAATTCTTTACGTCCACTCCCCCATCAAACGAAAATGCTACTGGAGTAATTTTCTTGCTCTCAAATTCATACAACCAGCCAAATTCATGAACGCCACCACTTATGGATATAGCAATGTGAGATCTATCAGGGCTCAACTTTGCTCCAGTAAAGACTACCGATGAGCCAAAAGATATATCTTTTGCCACATCTATCTCATCTGGAAAGTCATTGATAGAAAGAATTGTTTTACCATCATATTTGATTTCATCCTTCTCCCAAACCAGTGATGAAGCGGGAGTCAAATTCGAACTATCAGTAGTATTATTGTCGATCATGTCAGTAGCGGGACCATTGTAGTTTTGTATGACAAAAAATGCTGATATTGCGATGAATATCAGTACGAGAACGATTGTGGTGATGTAGATTTTTTTTGATTGCATTGGGTGTGAATTTTATAATATTTTAAATCAATTCCCTATTTTCCAAATAAACAGCAGTGTTTTGCGTCTTGGCTATTACCGCCTGCTCAATGCGTCTTGCCAACACAGGACTCAAAAGCTTACAAGCCTCATCCAATGGAGCTAATTTGAATTCTACCACTTCTTTGCCGTCGAGCTCTATTGAGGCGATATCATCCTGAGACAAAATCCCGCCATCAAATATAAACATCAGGCTTTCGGTTTTGATGTCATATGGATCTTGATAATCTACACAAAGAAGCTTTGAAAGCTTTTTATCCAATCCTATCTCTTCTTTGATCTCTCTTTCAGCAGTCTTTCTTGGAGATTCATTTAACTCCACAACTCCGCCTGGCACTTCCCAAACATCTTTGTAACTTGGTTTTACTATAAGTATATCTCCCTTTGAATCAGCAAAAAGCGCTCCAGCACCCATGCGTTTCATTGGTCGTGTTTTGTAATATTCTTCGGTTGCCATTAGGTTTAATTATAGCAATTAATCGCTAAAATTGAGCAAATCTCATTTCGCAATTTTCTGCTTAAAATCAAATTTCAAAAGCTTTACCTCAGAGTCTGGTCCTACCTTATCTCCATAATACTTCCTATATGTACTGTACATCTCATCTTCGCTTGCAAATCTCTCATGACCCTCCCAATCTTCTTCAGAAAGAGTGCCGAGTGTTTTTATCTTAATTGAATTAATAATAGCCGATCCGAACTGTTCTCCATTTGCCTTATTTATGAAAACCAAAGAATCATTAACTTTGAGATCTTTGTCATCAAAGAGTCTCCATGTAGAGGTTTTTTCACCGGAAATAATTTTACTTACAAGATCTGGAGCGAATTTTAAGGATTTCATATAAAATAAGGAATTTCTATCTTACCCTCCTAAATGTTCAACCAAAAGTATCTGACTTATTTGCGATACCATGCAAGCAAACTAATACAGTTAGATTCACCTGTGTATCTCCTCAACGGGCACCTTGCAATTTGTCTCTACCCAAGATTCCAGATAGGCATCTATTTCAACTTTTTTTTCATTTACAATGTAATATTCAGTGAATGCGGGTAAAGGAGCTGGCATATAATCAATCACTTTCTTATCGGGACATGTTTTGTCGATTGATATTGGTTTCATCCAATTTCTAGCACCGATATAAGCTAATACCAATAAAATAAGCAATATAATTATGGAAATAATTTTCTTCATACTTAGAATTATATCAATCTACCTGACTTAATAACATGCTCCACCAACTCATGCGTATATCTTATTTCACTATCGCATCACGTCTTACTTTACCGTAAACCCATCCCACACCTCCTCCGACTGCCATTAAGATAACGAACGATTCTAGGATGAATCCAGGTGTAACATCGATAACGCGGTTACAGTTGGTTGGATATCCGGCAGGAACCTGAGTATCAGTACAACTATATTTAGGAAAATTAACAAAATATATAACAATAACTAGTGCAATTATCGCCCCAACTATGACACCTTTTATTATTTGTTTTTTCATTTGAT
>CAZNUY010000040.1:0-4624 GCA_964576745.1 uncultured Candidatus Saccharibacteria bacterium
ACTCTTATTGCCAATGTTTCAAAGATTACGATTAGAGCCATATTTATAGCATATGCTAGCCAAAACAGCAAGGGTAAAGTGGGATTGACATATGGCTACGCTATATGCTATAATAGCACTCAGAAATATCATTTTTCTTTGAAATACAAAAGAAAGGGTTTCGCCGTAGCTTAAAGATACTCATTCATGGGTATTTGTAAGCTATGGCGATAAGGTAGCCCCTAGCATGTCAGAAACAGAAACAAACATGCTCCTCGAAAGAGACAGCATTCATACTGGAAAGACTCCACATGAATACAACGCATACGTCAGCACAGCTAACGAAGTTCTTTGAACTCCTGGAACATAGAGGGATGACTCCTGCTCGGTTCCAGATTCTTCTCGGGAGCGGCATCCTGAGCGATGTCTTTGAAGAAAGGGCGACGCTCATCAACCGCTTCGCCGTCCGACAAGCTCTCGGCCTCGGCCCGCTTCCGTCTGAACCCATTGTGCTCATTGTCGACTACGGTCAGACGCTCGAGCAGATGATCGCCGCTGGTCGTTACGACTGGAAGAACGACGACATCACCACTAAAAGGTTCCCGGTCGAAGGGAAGGGCACGATCGAATTCGAAGCTGTTCTCTTTCACTTCGACAAGGACATTTCGTCCGAGGATGCCAAGAAGCAGATCGAAGAAGCCGGCTACGAAGTCGGCAAGATCGAGCACATCCTCTCCTTTGGGGCCAATTACCCCGAAGAGCAGCGGAAGTTCCCGGTCGTCGGTCTCGGCTCCGTTGGTGAGGTCAATGGCTACCGCCGCGTTCCGTACCTCGGCAGGGTCGTTTCCGAGCGCGGCCTCGACCTCGATTGGTGGGGCGATGACTGGGGTGCCTACTGCCGTTTCCTCGGTGTTCGTAAAAAGGTCTCTCGGACATCGGTTTCTTGATCCCTTGGGCTTGCCCTTGGAATCTTGGACCCTTGGTTCCGCACGGCGTATGCTTCAAGCTACGCCGTGTTTTTGCTATACTAACTCCCGACAAGTGAAAAATCTAAGGTCAAGGCTTTAGGTAATTTGTCCGTAACCCCTACGACGAGAGTTTGAATGGCCACGGCTTCTCAAAGAGTGCCGCAGGGTGTTCTCTAAAAAATCAGAGACAGTTGGTGTGAGAAGCTAAGTGATGTTCAATCGACACAATGTGTCGATGAATGAGATCACGGATTCGATACAACCTGCGCGAAGCTATCGGCGGGCAGTGGCATGGGCGGCTTCTCGCACAAGGCTCCGTTGGTAAGGTCAATGGCAACCGCAACGTTCCGTACCTCAACAGGAACGATTCCAAGCGCAACCTCAACCTCAATTGGTGGGACAATGACTGGAATGCCAACTACCGTTTCCTCGGTGTTCGCCACTATTGCTGTTTCTCCCGCGATTCTGTCTCGGGAGTTTTGTTTTGAAGCTGACGCTTCCACCCTCCGAGCATCTTGCCGATTTCAGCAAATTGTTCAGACAAATGAGCATACTTCTTATTATCTAGAGCTTTGATCTCCCAAGCTAATTGAAGGAGTAATTTTATAAGATCGACTTTCGATATACTTTTGTTTAGAAATATTTGTTTTTCGGTAGTATGGGTGTAACTTGCTAAAAAAGAGTATTCAATTGCTTCAAGAAATAGTATGTCTATTTTGGAGCCGATTGTGAAGCGGTTTGCTTTGGGAAATTGTGATAAATAATTTTGCCATATGTTGTAAGTATCCTTGAGCTTGAGAACAACGGGTATGAGTCGGGGGAGGGTCATAATTGTACGTTTTTTATTTATAAAATCTATTTTGAACTATAACGATATCATCTCTTTAGATAATTTGCTTGAAGCATGGAAAGAATTTGTGAAAGGTAAAAGAAACAAAAAAGATGTTCAGGAATTCCAGTATCAACTTTCTGATAACATCATTTCTCTCCATGAAAAACTGAGAGGTAGAACTTATTTACATAGTGGTTACTATGCTTTTAATATTTCAGATCCAAAACCACGAAATATTCATAAGGCAACTGTACAAGACAGACTCCTACATCATGCCTTATGTAGAAAACTTTATCCGATATTTGATATTCATTATATTAATGATTCATATTCATGTCGAAAAATTAAAGGGACACATAGAGCATTGAAACATTTTATAAGCTTTGTAAATAAGGCGAGTAAAAATAATATAAAAACTCTCTGGATATTAAAGTGTGATGTTCGTAAGTTTTTTGCATCAGTAGATCATGCGATCCTTGGTCAGATTTTACAAAAATATATCCAAGATAAGGAAGTCATTAAACTTTTAGAAGAAGTAATTAGAAGTTTTCAGAGTACTCGCTCAGACAAAGGTCTTCCACTCGGAAATTTGACTTCGCAGTTATTTGCTAATATCTATCTGAACGAATTTGATCAATTTGTAAAGCATGTACTTAAACAAAAATATTACATTCGGTACGCAGATGATTTTGTTATAATGAGTCAAAACAGAGAAGAGTTGTTAAAGATATTGCCAGAAATAAGTAATTATCTTGAAAAGAATTTAAAATTATTACTTCATCCCGATAAAGTGTTTATAAAAACCGTTGCTTCTGGCGTAGATTTTCTGGGCTGGGTCCATTTTCTACACCATCGAGTATTGCGAACCACAACAAAAAAGAGAATGTTTACGAGATTAGAAAGTGTAAATTATGATAATAATGTTTCCTCATCATACCTAGGTTTATTGAAACATGGTAATGCGAATAAGTTGCGTAAAATTATTTTATCCCAAATCACAAAAACCTCTTGATCAAATGAATGAAAAAACTCATGATTTTTTCGCCTATGAAGCGTTTTTGCCAGTCGCGGAGGAGGACTTCTTTGGATTCCTCAAGATCTTTGAAGAAATGCGCTTTTAATTCCTTGGAAAAACGATCGTTTGTAGTGACGATGTTGGCTTCAAAGTTGTACAGGAGGCTTACGCTGTCCATGTTCATTGATCCTACCGTAGACCAAGTGTCATCTATGGTAATTGATTTGCTATGAATAATATTGCCACCGTAAAGATATATTTTGACACCAGATCTGAGGAGGCTAGTGAAGAAAGCTCTCGCCCCCAAGTCAACGAGGTAATGATCTGATTTTTCCGGAAGAATAATTCGCACATCGACACCTCTATTGCTTGCAGCTTTGATAGTTCGTAATAGTCTATGTGTTGGAACGAAATATGGTACGGTAATATAGATATTTTTATCGGCCCTACGGATAGCTTTTAATATTTCTGAATATATGTGTCGTCTACCAGGAGCGGGATAGTTCGTAAGATAGCGAAATTCATTTGTACTAGGTGATTTCTTGAATCGTGGACGTTGTTTGTGGGTGGCGCGTGCCCACATCTGATCGAAAGCATTTTTCATTTCTTTTACGACCGGTCCCGCAATTCGAACATTTGTGTCACGCCAATTCTTGTAATTGTCGTAAACGCAGATACTCCCCGTGTAACCTATAGAATCATCAATTACAAGTGTTCGTCTATGATTGCGAAAGAACCAAGATTTTACATTTGGAATACTAAAAAAACCAGGTATCAGAGTTTTCCAAAATAATAGTTCAATACCGGACTGGCGTAGTTCTTCGATAAGTCCGGCGCCCCAAAAAGTAAAACTTCCCGCCGCGTCCCAAAGAAAACGGACTCGTACTCCATCTTGAGCGCGGTTTTTGCAGATATCGATCAACCTTTGGCCGTATTCATCATTTACAAATATAAATTGTTCGAGAACAATACTTGTTCTAGCATTTGCGCAGTCTGTAAGCATTGCTTGCCAAGCTTGCTCGTTGTCAGAATAAAGTTCCCAAGAATTCGATTCTTTCATGACTTAAGTATACCTCAAAATATGATACGATATATTCATGACTACTTTTGTTGAGAATAAAAAGGCAGGATTTAACTACGAGATTATTGAGAAATTTGATGCCGGCATTGAACTTTTTGGTTTTGAAGTTAAATCTATAAAGAAGAATCAAGGCTCTCTAGAAGGTGCTTATATTATCGTGCGTGGTGGGGAAGCATATCTTATGAATATGACAATTCCACCATACCAAGAGAAGAATACTCCAACAGGTTATGAACCACGAAGAAATCGCCGAATTTTATTAACAAAAAAGGAGATAAAGAAATTGGTAGACATTGAAACTGCAGGTTTGACAATAGTACCTATTTCACTATATAATAAGGGCAATCTTATCAAGGTTTCCGTGGCGATCGTTCGTGGTAAAAAGAAGTATGACAAACGCGAGACGATCAAGCAGAGGGAGACAGATAGGAGTGTGAGGAGGGAGTTTAGAGATTGTTGACAATGTGAAAATTTGGTCCTCAAGGAATTTGGTCGAAAATTTTCAGCCACTTACGTGGCAGAAAATCTTTCGATCCGAATTTCTTTATGAGAAAATTTGGTCTAAAATTTCTCGTTGCTTACGCAACAAGAAATCTTTAGACACAAATTCCATTATGGGGAAAATTTGGCCTCGAATAATTCTTTTCTTGCGAAAAGAATTATCTCTCGGCACAATTTTCGTTATGCGAAAATTGGGGATGATCGGCCTAGACAACCGTTCATGCTGGTTCGTGCAGTGCGAGCACCAT
>CAZNUY010000041.1:0-4312 GCA_964576745.1 uncultured Candidatus Saccharibacteria bacterium
CATCTTTTGGATTGCGTCGGCATATCTTTTGGCCATGTCTTTTAAACCTCCCATTTTTAACGGTCTAATGTTTGGGTGTCTATTTTTAATCTCGAATCCAAATCGGGGGCTCTGTTTGTCCTCCTTTTTGGCGACACAAGAAAAAGCAGTATAACACCAATCAGAAGAACGAAAAGTATTTTACTTATTTCCCAATGGTCTATATACTCTCTTATTTTGTCCATTTCAGTATTTTTTATATTTTATTTTGCTTTTTACAATATTTTATTTTCAACTACCTGTATTAACCCCGTGTTTACCGACACCTAACAAAATTATATTTCGTCTGATTGCAATTCAATGCCATCGTGAGTAATGTTTACAGTTACACTTGACGTTCCAGATTTGTCATTATAAATGCCTTCCATCTTGTTTATTAGGTCAATAGCCCCCCTTCTATCATGGTCGCTTGGTATTAAAACCTCGTCACCTACCTTCCTGCCAATGCCCCTTGCCATTTTTGTTAATATTTCAAGACGTTCGTTTTTGTCCATTATATCGCGTTTAACGGCCTTTTCTGCTTCGCTGGCAACTATCTCTGTCTTTTTGCTTTCGATAGCTTGTAACTCGCTTGAAAACGTTTCCTGAGCCTTTTTCCAATACCTGTCAAATGTTCGAGCGTCAACTTGGTATTTTTTGACAAATTTTGACAAAACCTTGTTTCTTTGGACTTCGCCTTTTCTTAAAAAGTCCTTTATAAAAGCGATGTATGTTTCTGATTTTGTCATTTGATAAAAGATAAAAATTCATTTCTTGCGCTGTCGTTTGTTTTAAATAAACCTGACAGTTTTGATGTAATCGTCCATGTATCATGTTTTTTTACTCCCCTCATGTTCATGCAGAGATGTTGTGCCTTTAAAGAAACGGCGACTCCCTTTGGCGACAATTCTTTTTCAAGTCTTTCAAGAATTTGAGTTGTTATTCTTTCTTGGTTCTGTAATTTATTTGCATACAAATCAACAGTTCTTGATAATTTGCTTAAGCCGACAATTTTGTTTCCAGGGATATATGCTACCGTAGCAGTTCCAAAAAAAGGTGCCAAATGATGTTCACATAATGAGTAAAACGGAATGTTTGTTTGTACAATCATTTCGTCTGTTTGCTCGGCATCAAAACAGGTAAAATTGAACTCCTTTGGCTGCAAAAACTCGTTGAGAAATTTAATATATCTTTTTGGAGTACCAACCAATCCCTCCCTGGTCGGATCCTCACCAATGTGTTTCAATATTTGTTGAAAATGCCACTCCGGGCTGTTTACAGGATACTCCATACTTTATGATTTTGTATTGATAATTTCCATTTTGGATTTGCTTTACAGAGTTCAATGCAGTGTTTCAAGTTTTCACCATTGATTGTCCATCCGTCAGAGTGTGGGCTTATCCAATAGTGTTGAGCTACAATTGATGGTTTCGGTATGTCCTGGCCGGCATGGCGAACATAACGCAACTCGTTAACGCCGTCCGGGAAGTTCTTTTTTATCACGTGCTCAGCAACCTTTGGAGATACGCAGATAAAGTCCAGGTTTTTAACTGCAGCATGGAGTCCACTTGTTTCGATTGCCTGTAAATAACCTTTGTTTGCAAAAAACTCCGTGATTTCATCGGTAAGTTGATCCAATGGTTCTCCGCCTGTCCAAGTGATTTCTTTACAGCCATTACATTTTTTTTCAATGTACTCCAAAATTTCATCGACAGACATTTCTTTACCACTTTCGAATTCAGTATCGCATTTTATACCAAGTTGAAAGCAAGCATTTTTTGCTTTGCATCCTTGTAATCGGACGAAAACAGTTGGCGTTCCAATCCTGGCGCCTTCCCCTTGCAGGGAGTAAAATATTTCACTTACTTTTAACTTCATAAGATGCACTGCATTTTCTTGTTTCTTCAATTTTGCATTTTATTAATCTACAACCTGTGCCCGATAGTTGCAATGGGGCAATATTTTCCACTAAATGCTTTGCAATATTTTCGGCGGTTGGATTATATGAAACTTGAATAATTCCTCCCGGGTCGAGTTTTGCAAGTTCATGCAACAAAGGGTCTTTTTCCCAAATTAACATTTTATGATCATAGTTTTGTTCCAGCCACTCGCATAACAATGTTTTAATAACAGAAAAGTCAATCACTCTTCCAACACTGTCAAGAACAGGTGCCTCAATTACAAAATGAATTCTGTAATTATGGCCATGAAGATGCGCACATTTACTTTCATGTCCATAAACACGATGGCCGCAAGAAATGTCATGATATCTTTCTGCTGTGATCATATCCATCCTTTTTTCTTAGCTTCATAAAATCCAATCACTCTTAAATTTGTTGCTGGATTGTCATTGACACCATATCCCCATTCGTTTTTTACCATACTGCCATTGTAATCTGTTAATGTATCATTAATAATTACATCAAGACAGTTCAGTTGTTTTGCCATTCTCCATGTTTCTGCTTTTGTTAAATACATCAGTGGAGTGTGTATAATAAAATCACCAGATCCAATTCCAAGGGACAATGTTTTCTCCATTGCTTTAATTGTTTCTTGCCTACAATCAGGATATCCGGAATAATCGGTTTGACAAACTCCAGTAATAATATCATTTACTCCAATTGATGCTGCATAACTTGCAGCAACAATAAGAAAAAGCAAATTTCTTCCAGCTGTAAAACTTGCTGGAAGATCTGAATTAATTGAAGAATTTTGATTATGATCAGTATTTGATGTTAAGCTACTTGCAGCCAACAATCCATGGATATCAAATACTTTGTATGAATCAAGACCGGCATTCAATGCAATTTTTTTTGCTTGATTTAATTCCTGCTTATGTTTTTGGCCATAATCAAATCCAATTGGATAAATTTTATCAAATTTTTTTAATGCCCAATACAAACAGGTTGTTGAGTCTTGTCCTCCACTTAATAATAAAACTGCTTTTTTCATTATAAATTTTTTTCTGCATAATTTGAAAATTTGACCCATTCATTAAAATTATGAATTGCCACTTCATTAGTCTTTACCCTTTGCCCTGGTTTTTTATTTTGCTTGATCATTGTTTTACCATTAAACAAATACACAGAGCCAAATTTATTCCCACTCAGCCAGCTTGTGCTATCAACTGAATAGAATTTATACTTTTCCATCCCCTTTAAATTGGTAAAGCCGAGCCCATGAACTTTGCAATTATTTTCCTTTGCTATTCTTAAAAGAGGAAAAAATACATTATACTCACTCCTTTTGATTTCTTGAGTTACTATGCCTCCAATTGCAACGTAATCATAATTTTTGCACATTTTTTTCCAATATTCTAAACCTCGGCTTTTATGCCAAACAGGGATACATTTTTTTCCTGTTTTTGTTTCAAGCAATAATCTCAGCCTCTCAACTTCGTTTAATCCAACAATGGGATCAATGTCTAATTCAAAAAAATACTGAACATTGTATTTTACAATAAATTCTGCATATTGATTTACATAACTTTCCCAATCAATTTTTTGCCCTTTGCTTTTATTGAGATATGTAAAAGCACCACTGTCTAATAAAAAATTATTGTATTTGCTTATGATTGTTTTTTCAAAATCAGAGATGTAAATAAATGATTCAAGTCTGTTGAATTCAAAAAAATCTTTGTTTGCCCAACAAGTTTTTTCCCATCCCGATCCTGCTAAAAAAATTTTCATAACTCAAGAAGCTTAAAAATAATTTGTTCCTTACTTCCTTGAAGTTTTTCAAATGCTTCGATTACTTTGTTGTAATCTTCTTCGGTGTATTCTAAAATAATTTTGAATTTTTGTTCCTTTTCATTATCGGCATTGCTTTCGAAAAAATGGTCAAGATTTTTATCTGCATACTGTTCAATGCCCCATTCCTCGACGACATCGCCAAGCTCCTCAATGGCAACTTCCTCGTCAATGTTAATATTGAATTTTGCCGTTTGGTTTAGGGCCAATGCCAGCTCTTTGCCTTCTGGAGTTGAAAGATCAACGTCTTTATATTGGATTGCAATTACTTCATCACTGCTTGCCTCAATGATCCGTTCTTTTGTGATTCCTCTTTTGGTGGCTGCTTTTTTACGGTGGTTCCCGGATATGATTTCGCCGTTTTTGTCGATCACAACGGCATCACGCATCCCAAATTTCTCGATGGAGCGTTGAACCATGTCACGCCCTTTGTCGGTTCCCTTGTTTAGGTTTTGATCTTGGTATTTAATTTTAATCACCCTTGCTTAGTTTAAAACCCCCTGCCAGCTTTAACCAGCAGGGGTAAAATCTAAAAAAATGTCAAA
>CAZNUY010000042.1:0-4142 GCA_964576745.1 uncultured Candidatus Saccharibacteria bacterium
AATGCAAATAATAAAATAATGGGTATCGATTATGGATCAAAGAGGGTAGGGCTTGCTATTTCTGATGAGAGTTTGAAGTTTGCTTTACCTTTATCGGTTGTATCTAATGATTCGGAATTATTGGCAAAGGTACAAAAGATCGCTGTTGACAATGAGGTCAGAGAAATTGTCATCGGTGAGTCGCGAGATTATAAGGGTCAGGCCAATCCGATTCTTTTGGATAGCTTGGAATTCAAAGATAAGCTCGAAGCTTTGAACTTTACCGTTCATTTCGAACCAGAATTTATGACTAGTGTTCAAGCGGAGAGATTGCAAGGTAAAAACTATCTTATAGATGCTTCGGCGGCAGCACTAATTTTACAAAGTTATCTGGACAGGGAGAAAAGTGTTTAGCTACCAGTATCTAGCCACTAGCTATTGCATTTGTTATGCTTAAAACACTAGTGGCTAATTCCTAGTGGCTAGTAACTAATTATGATCTCATACGAAGAATTTAAAAAAGTAGAAATAAGAGCAGGCAAAATTTTGTCTGCAGAAAAAGTACCAGACACTGATAAATTATTAAAATTATCAGTTGATTTTGGTGAATTTGAAGAAGTACCAACTACTGGTCAAGAGATTAAGCTTCCGCAATCAGTTGAGGAGTTGTTTGTCAAAACAGAAGATTCCACATTGTCGCAAGATGTGTCTAAACAAAGTGTAGCCAAAGAGCAGTTACAGAAAGTTTCCAAACCGCGTAATATCGTTTCTGGCATCGCTATACATTTTCCAGATCCTGCTGTTTTGGTGGGCAAGACTTGCATGTTTGTAACAAATTTGGAACCCAGAATGATACGAGGTCTGGAAAGTAACGGCATGTTATTTGCTGTCTCGACCAAAGAGGGGGGTTTTTCATTATTAGAACCAAACGGCACAATACCACCGGGTACGCTAGCTTCATAATATGGACTTTTCTTTCATAACTTCAATTACAGATCCAAGAAGTATAATTGAAACGCTTGGAACAATTGGTGTAATAACCATCGTATTTCTGGAGACGGGTGTATTTTTTGGTTTCTTTTTTCCAGGAGATTCATTGTTATTTACTGCAGGTTTTCTTGCTTCACAGGGATATGTTTCAATTTCTGTCCTCTTGGTGGGAACTTTCTTGGCAGCAATTATAGGGGATAGTTTTGGTTATGGTTTTGGAAAAAAAATAGGTCCAAAAATATTCACCAGAGAGGATTCAATATTTTTTAATAAAAATCATATCAAAAAGGCTCAAGACTTTTACGAAAAGCATGGAAAAAAGACAATCATTCTTGCAAGATTCATGCCAATAATTAGAACTTTTGCACCGATTGTGGCAGGTATTGGGAATATGCATTATCGGACTTTTATTATTTACAATATTACGGGCGCATTTCTCTGGACATGGAGTATGTTGCTTTTGGGATATGGTTTGGGAGCCCTGATACCAGATCCTGATAAATACGTTTTGCCTGTAGTAATAGTAATTATCGTTGTTTCAGCTTTCCCTGGAATAAAAGAAGTCTGGAAACAGTTATATCGAAAACAACAATAATTTTTCTCCTCTTTTGTATTGGCTCGTTTTATATAGCCCTGCTATAATTGTGTTATGCATTCGTCTTTGTTCTTCAAATTGTTTCCGCCTCCAAAATTCATGGTGATGAAACATGCTGGTTTGGATATTTCTGATGATGCAATTAGTTGTATCGAGTATTCTGGTCATGCCCCAAACTTGCGAATACACAAATTCTCATCAATTGAATTGGGGGAGGGTGTTATCGAAGGTGGCGAAATCAAAGACGAAAAGATTCTATTAGAAAAGTTGGCAAAGCTGGATAAAGATTTAAATTTGAATTATGTCAAAGTTTCTGTTCCAGAAGAAAAATCCTATTTATTCCAAACTGATATAACAGCTACTGATCCTGTAGCTATTGCTCAAAATATAGAATTCAAACTTGAAGAAAATGTTCCTTTACCAGTTTCAGAGGCAGTTTTTTATTTCGACGTATTACCAATGTCTGTTACCGGTGGAAAGTTACGAGCCAGTGTATCGGTTGTTCCAAAAGTTTATATCGAAAAGATAGTGAGTCTACTAAGGACCTCCGGACTTTATCCAATAGCATTTGAAGTTGTACCAAAATCAATTTCTCGTGCGGCCCTCCCCCAGACTTTGCAAGATTCTGCCATGATAGTTCATATCATGAACAAAAAAACGGGTATATATATCGTTTGTGGGGGTGTTGTTTGTTTCGGTTCCACTATATCTTGGGGAAGTTCACCGTCGGCAAATTCAAATATTAAAACTCTTTTGGAAGAATTAAGCCGAGTCAATTCATATTGGGCATCTCATCATTCTGACAGTTCAAAATTGGGTCAAATATTTTTGGTTGGTAATGACTGTCAAAAATACGAAGCGCAAATAAGCGAAGCGGTGGCGAGTGAAGGATTATCTGTTTCGGTAAGTAATGTTTGGACAAATGCCTTTTCTTTGGATAGTTATATTCCACCTATAATACGAGATCAATCTTTGAAGTACGCGGTTTCCGCCGGATTGGCAATGG
This sequence comes from uncultured Candidatus Saccharibacteria bacterium, assembly GCA_964576745.1. Taxonomy (GTDB): domain Bacteria; phylum Patescibacteriota; class Minisyncoccia; order Phycocordibacterales; family PALSA-1337; genus C7867-002. The sequence continues at coordinate 2,571 of CAZNUY010000042.1, forward strand.
ACCTTATATAAACAATGCGACATACTTTATTACCATTACATGAAAGAATACTTTTGCGCAGAGAATACCATATTAGGGTAACGATCGTTTTCCTATTCATGGTTTGCTTGGCTATTCTTATCGGTATTTCTTCTTTGTTCATGACTTATATCAAGGCTTTGTCATTGGAAACAGAGATTCAAGAAAAAGCCAATGCTGTTGATGTCGATAAAGACAGTAAAGATATAAAAGAGATTCAACAAAGTGTCGTAAAATCACTTGCTCTTCTCGATTCTTTGAATAAAGAAAAAAAGGTTGTACAGATTTCTGACCTTATAGGTGGTGTGATTGCTATGCGTGGTCAACTTCGCTTCACAGCATTATCGGCATCAAAGGTTGGTACGACAACCTACAATATAAGCATTCAAGGGGTTGCTCCGACAAGAAACTCTTTGTTAGCTTTCAAGTCGACTTTTGAAGGTCTTGCTCCAGGTAACAAAGTAGATTTACCAGTTTCAGAATTGGCAAAAAGTACAAATATTCAGTTTTCTCTTCAATTGAAACAAGAACTTCCATGAAAAACAACCATTTATTATTGTTAATATTTGCTTTCATTGTGACATTGTTTGTCGCTTCTGTTTATGGCTATATGTATTATCGACTTGACGTATCGGCACAAAAAATACTTGATGCCCAATCAATTATTCATTCAAACGAGCTGGCAAAACAACGCGAAAAGAGTTTTTTGGAAACATACAAAGCAACAGCTTCGAAATGGGCCAGTCTTCAAGATTTCTTTGTTCAATCAAGAGATGTTGTTAGTTTCATAGAAATAATTGAGTCATTTGGTCCGTTAACTAAAACTGATGTTACTATTTCAGCGATAAGTGCAGACAATCTGGATAGTGCACCTGCTGGCAAAGAGGGGAAGATACAAATGCATATCAGTATAAAAGGACCTTGGAATTCTGTTATGAGAGTGCTTTCCTTGTTAGAGACTTTGCCATATAAAACAACCATAAGTAATTTTCGTACCAATGCAAACGTAAATAGTTCTGCAAAAGGCAATGAACCAAAAGCAATTTGGGATATGTCGTTGGATTTGCAAGTGGCAATGATTGCAGTAGCGACGAGCACGATTACTTCAAAATAATATGAAAATTTCTAATTTATTTAAAATAAGTAGTCAAAAAGTTGCGGTCGGCAAAAAGAGACCTTTCCTAAAGAGAATTGGTCGAGATGTTTATGTGGACTGGTCGTTATCTGTATTCGCGGTAGTCATTATTACTTTAATTCTCGTATTTTTGGGATACAGAGAAAGTGAGCTATTTTACAAAAATTTGAATGGTGAAGCCAAAGTTGCTGTACCAAAAGATAGTTCAAATATTGATACAAAGGCTTTGGATAGTGTTCTCGATAGATATAAAGAAAAGAAATTGAGAAATGAAGATCTCTTGCGATCATACGTTGGTCCTCAAGATCCGGCGATATAGACTTGGTTCTTATCGACAAATGTGCTATTTTCATATGTACATTTCCATTACCACCCCTTGTAGTTCAATGGATAGAACAGCGGACTTCTAAGCCGTTGAT
>CAZNUY010000043.1:0-4040 GCA_964576745.1 uncultured Candidatus Saccharibacteria bacterium
CGCCTTCGCAAAGCTACGGGGACATCCTACAGAAATATATCATTTAGCAAAATGATCTACTGGGGTCGTTCGCTTCGCTCTTTTCTTATTTCTGTGAGGCAGACGCCGAGGCGTCTGCCTCCTACAAAAATCAAAACCGCCTTTCGGCGGTTAGATTTTTGTGGACCCAAGCGGACTCGAAGCTTACAGCTTCAGTACAGTCTTCGCATGACTAGCCCTTTTGCAAAGGTCTAGTCATATGCTCAGACTTTTCGAGTCCTTGGACGCAAGCCAAGAAGTTGGCTTGCTAGTGGTATTCGGGATTTGGGTGGACCCAAGCGGACTCGAAGCTTACAGCTTCAGTACAGTCTTCGCATGACTAGCCCTTTTGCAAAGGTCTAGTCATATGCTCAGACTTTTCGAGTCCTTGGACGCAAGCCAAGAAGTTGGCTTGCTAGTGGTATTCGGGATTTGGGTGGACCCAAGCGGACTCGAACCGCTTGCCTCCGCTTTGCAAAAGCGGCGCTCTACCAGATGAGCTATGGGCCCTATCACTGCGTGAACTCTAAATGCAGGTAGAGATATGTTAACTCAAAAGATAATTCTTGTAAATAACACAAATAATACATCAACTAAATATTGCATAGAGAGATGTTGCTCACGTCCTACCTGTGCTAAAATTATGGAGGCCGAATATTACTAGCGTAATTAAATAAAATAAAATTATGGCCGATCAACCTGTATGTAAAGCTTGTAACCATGAGCACAAAAATGAAGATGGTACTTGCACTTGTGGTTGTGTAGAGAAATAAAACAAAAAACCCTCGTTATGAGGGTTTTTTGTTTCGTTGGCAAATATTACATCTGAGGTGCAGATGGAGCCTTTGACTTTGAGGTGAAAAGAACAACTAATGTTGCTAGACCTACGACGATATAGACAACCTTGGTGATTGTTGTTCCGACACCAAAGAGAGCTTCAACCAAGTTCCATCCTACTGCATCTAGAAGCCAGTTAAGACCTCCAACTACTAATAGGACAAATGAGACGGTTTTTAGAGCCTTCATATTGTTTTGTTATTATTAAATAATAGTACCACCCTAATTATAGCAAGTTTTGATATAAAAATATTTTTGTTATCCACATATATAGATATATCATCGGAAGATATACACATTTCCAAAAGAAACGAATCATATTATAATGTATTCATTGACATGACTAAATAAAATGCAAAAAGCTCCAATACCTAGCAATGAGAATAAGAGACTCTGTGCAGTCCGTGATCTCAAAATTCTTGACACTGGTTTGGAAGAGCGTTTTGATCGTATAACAAAAGAAGCCACATCAAGATTCAATGTCCCTATTTCAACCATAACCATAATAGATAGTGAAAGAGAGTGGTTCAAATCTACAAATGGAACAGAGTTAAAAGAAGGTCCTAGGGATATTTCTTTTTGCGGACACGCTCTATTGTCTGAGGTCATGATGATAATAGAAGACACCCTAAAGGATCCTCGTTTTGCAGATAATCCGATGGTTACAAGTACTCCATTTATTCGTTTTTATGCCGGTAAGTCTTTATACGAAAGAAAAACAGGTTTACCAGTGGGAGTTTTTTGTATCAAAGATTATAAACCAAGAAAAATGGACTTGGATGAGATCAATGATTTTCTCGAATTGGCAACAAAAGCTGAAGACGAATTAAATAAGATTGTTGAATGCTAACAGGCCCGCTGTTTATGGCTTAAAACTATATTCGTAGGTGATTGCATCAATGTTTCAAATGTACTAGTATCGAGTTATGACTCTAGTATTAGAAATGTTTCAAGGCCTATTCAAAACCTGGCAAGAAATGTTTGCCTTGGTGATGGAGTTATTGCCAAAATTTTTAATACTAATACTATGGATAATTGCTGGTTTGATCGTCTTGCCATGTGTTTTTGTGGCTGGCACATTTTATCCAAAATGGACAGAATGGGGAGAAAAATTGTAAAAGACTTTTCGTAGAAGTTTTTGTTATATAATACTGCTCTATGGATATCAAACCCAATCAGCCTATCGCTCCACTTGCATTGCATCCGACCATCTTTGTTATTTTCGGCATAACGGGTGATTTGGCTCATCGCAAATTATTGCCTGCTTTGCTCTCTCTTTATGTAAAGAAACTTCTACCACCACGATTCTTCATCATTGGTTTTTCTCGTAGGACATTTAGTAGAGAAGAATTTAGAGAAATGATCCGAAGTAAGATAAATATAGTCCCTGGCCAATTCAATGAAGAAGATGTCAAACATTTTCTCGACCACATGTCATATGAGCAAGGTTTTTTTGATTCACCTATTGCATACAACCGTCTAGCTCAAAAATTAAAATCAATTGATGATTCTTGGGGACAGTGTTCCAATAAATTGTTTCATTTGTCTGTTCCACCAAATCTATATGAGGGTATTTTGAAAGAGCTATCAAATTCCGGATTGACATTACCTTGTGATGACAGGAGCGGTTGGACGAGGATTCTTATCGAAAAGCCTTTTGGTAATGATATTGAGACGGCAAAATCTCTAGACAAACTTTTGGGCAAACTTTTCAAGGAAGAGCAGATTTTCCGCATAGATCATTATCTCGCAAAAGAGGCTTTGCAAAACATTTTGGCATTTCGTTTTGCCAATCCTATCTTTGAGGCACTTTGGAACAATGCTCACATAGATAAGGTCCATATAAAATTGTATGAAAAGATGGGTGTCGAGGGCAGGGGGGCATTCTACGATCCGATCGGCGCCATAAAAGACGTTGGTCAAAATCATATGCTTCAGATGCTAGCCCTTATCTCAATGAATGCACCGAAATCCCTCAAGGCAGTTGATATCCGTAGGGAGCGTTTGCAAGTTCTAAAAATGTTAAAGAAGATGACAGCCAAACAAGTTGGATCCGATGTTATTCGTGGTCAATACAACGGTTATCTCCAAGAAAAAGGCGTAGCCCCACAATCAAAAGCAGAAACTTATTTTCTAATAAAAGCCACTATAAATAATAAGCGATGGAAAGGCGTACCATTTTATCTAGAAAATGCAAAAACTTGGTCAGAATCAAAAACCGAGATCGATGTCTATTTCAAAGACGGCAAAGGCCGATCTTTGATCAATAAGTCACAAAAGAAATCGTCTCTACCTGAGGATCAGAATATTTTGACTTTCCGTATCCAACCAGACGAAGGTATCAAGATCAAATTCTTCGTCAAAACTCCCGGTTATGGTTTTGAGACAGAGGCCAAGACTCTCAAGTTCAAGTATTCTGATGTGCCATCGTTCAATCTTATTCGCAATGATTATGAAAGATTGATTCATGATGCCTTCATCGGCGATCAGACCCTCTTTGCTTCAACTGGTGAGATCATGGCTTCATGGGAATTCATCACGCCAATTTTGGAAAATATAAATAAGACACATCTCAATATTTATGAGAAAGGTGCGAGCGAGGTTGGGTAATCTGGTGTTTGCAAGTATTTATTATTTGTGGCACTATTATCCGCGGACTGAATAGGTATGATCCTATTCTAAAACCAAACACTCAACTTGGAGGTACTATGGCCAACGGATTCAAAATTATTTCGTCGAAGTCTGCGCGACATCGTCACGATCGTCGGAATCATAGTGATGGGAAGGTTCCAGCTTGGGTTTGCGAGGTTACCCACGGGAAATTCGGGGTGCGGGGTGGAAAGAAGAATGGGGTTGTGACTACGACTCCTGAAAATCTCCCCAATCTGAGGACCATGCCGACCGGCATTGGGCCTGGTCTGGTCTTTGTCCTCGATCCTCGCTCATGAGTTTCGATGGAATCATACAAAGTCGTATTGCGACTCGAGCGGTCACTCTATGGGGTGCCGCTTTTTGTTTTGTAAAATAAAACGGCGGGTTTTAATTATTCGACCATTTTGTATTATTTTGCTATGCTCTTCTTATGTCCCTATCAATCGGAATAGTCGGTCTGCCAAACGTTGGAAAATCTACGCTTTTTAATGCTTTGACCAAAAAAAGTGTGCCAGCAGAGAATTATCCTTTTT
>CAZNUY010000044.1:0-3688 GCA_964576745.1 uncultured Candidatus Saccharibacteria bacterium
TTTAATTTGTATAAATCAAAAAACTGTGGTATTGTAAGACCACAGTTTTTTGTATGATTACATTTCATAATATAACTTTATTTCCTGAAGCTTTCGAGTCTTATGTCGGCGCCTCTATCGTCAAAAGAGCTATCGACAAGGGAAAGATAGGGATCAAATATTATAATCCTCGAGATTTTGTTGCACCTTCAAAGAAAGGTGCTCCTTTGACATATTCAGATCGAAGAGTTGATAGTCGCCCATATGGAGGAGGTCCTGGTATGGTTATCGAAGCTCTTCCAGTTATGAAAGCGATCGAAAAAGCAATTGGCAAAAAAATCAAATCTCCAAAAATCAAGAAAAATGTTAAAATCATTTTCTTTAGTCCTAGTGGTGAGCAGTTTACCAATGATATGGCTGAATCATTCAAAAAATATACTGATATTGTCTTCGTTTGTGGTAGATATGAGGGCATTGATGCTCGGGTAAAGAAAGCTTTTCCAATGGCAGATATTTCTGTTGGTCCATATGTCCTTACTGGTGGTGAATTGCCAGCTATGATTATGATTGACACTATTACGCGCAGAGTCGAAGGTGTATTGGGTGACCGTCTTTCCATAGAAGAAGAAAGAGTTGCAAGTAGTGATGTCTATACTAGGCCAGAGACAATAATCTTCAAAAAAAGTAAATACAACGTTCCAAAGATCCTACTTACGGGCCATCATTCGAAGATTGAAGAGTGGAAAAAGGAAATTAATTGTAAGAAAAAGTAATTTTTTGAATTAGGAAATAAAAAAACAAGTTTGTGAGCTTGTGTGATTTATTTGTATTGATAAAATTGTATATAAGTAAGTAATAATTTACTGAAAAATGCCTACCACGCATTAATTTTTAACTTACAATACAATGTCTAATATGACACTCTCACCATTACAACAAGATTATGTTACAAAAACTGAATTCAGGGATTTTAGAGATGAAGTCAACGATAGGTTCGATAAGATCGATATTAAGTTCGTCAATTGGAAAGATGAAATAATTAACACTCTTACGGATGAGTTTGCTAGACAGACCGGTATCATTTTGGAGACTTTCCAGCACAACCTTAAGGCTTCCATGGAACATATGGATTCGAAATTAGACAAAAAGCTAGATAAATCAGAGTTTTATGAATACATGGAGCTTCACTTTCCAAAACAGACAAAGATGCCATCAAAAATGGCAAAAAAGAAATAAGTCCAAACCAACCAGCTTTATGAAACTGTGGATAACCCCTTGACAAATACTGTGTATTTGCTAGGCTCTCTCTAACTTCGCAGATTGTGTTCTGCCTACAGCGAGGGATTAGAAAGGTCTACCATTAATCCTAAAGTGCATAATAAATACTAAATCCCACCTTTTGTGCCGCTTAATAGCGGGTTCTTTTGTTTTCTATGTTTTCTTAAAGTTTGATTAGAAGTCCCGGTGTTGTTCTATTATCATCGTTATAGGTCATTTTAATAAAAATGCAAAACACAATCATTAGACCAAAGAAATATTTTTCGAGGTATAAGCAACCTCTTACAGATATTCCGCATCTAGTTGAATCTCAACTTTCATCATTTGCTCAATTCATGGAAAGTGGATTCGAAAATTTGCTCAAGGAATTTTCCCCAATTACGGATTATTCCAGTAAGAAATTTGAATTGTCGATCAGTAATATAGAAGTGGTTCAGCCAAAGTTCGATGAGCATTATGCCAAGAACAATAAGATGAACTATGAAGGACAACTCAAAGTAAAAGTTACCCTAAAGAATAAATCACTAAATATAGTAAAAGAACAGGAAATGTTTTTGGCGGATTTTCCGATCATGACCGATCATGGAACATTCATCATTAACGGTGTAGAAAGAGTCATTGTTCCACAGTTGGCACGTTCATTCGGTATCTTCTTCACTTCAGAAGAGGTAAAAGGTAAGAACTATTTTGGAGCAAAGATTATCCCAGCTCGTGGAGTTTGGATGGAAATCGAGACCGATACCGATGGTACTATATATTGTCGTATTGATCGCAAGCGTAAGTTCCCTGTGACTTCGCTTTTGCGTGTTTTGGGCGCAAAGACAAATGAGGATATCCAGAACCTCTTCAAGGGCAATCCAGAAATGAAGAAAATCATTGATCTAACTTTGGCCAAAGATCATGCAAAGACAGTTGATGAAGCTTACATTGAGATCTACAAGAGACTTCGTGATGGTGACTTGGCTACAGTAGACAATGCCCGAACATTCATTCAGGCACTTTTGGAACCAAATCGATATGATATTTCTAGAGTTGGACGATTCCGTTTCAACAAACGTTTCGAAAAGCCAATGGATGAGAAGGCTTTGGAAAGGAAGACGTTGAACCTAGATGATATTGCAACAACAGTAAATCATATTGTTACTTTGAGTCTGACACCAGATATGCAAGCCGATGATATTGATCACCTTGGCTCAAGACGTGTAAGATTCGTCGGTGAACTCTTGGAAGCTCGTATTCGTCTCGGTCTCACACAGATGAAGAGAAATATCCAGGACAAAATGTCAACGGTTGAGCCAGATGTTACTCTACCTATCTCATTTATCTACCCACGACCACTCCAAGCTCGTATCAAAGAATTCTTCACCACAAACCAACTCTCCCAGTTCATGGAGCAGACGAACACTTTGGGTGAAATAGAGAACCTACGTCAGTTCACAGCTCTTGGTCCTGGTGGTCTCTCAAGAGATCGTGCTGGATTCGAAGTTCGTGACGTACACCCATCTCACTACGGTCGTCTCTGTCCGATCCACACTCCGGAAGGTCCGAACATTGGTCTAGTTTTGCGCTTGGCAATGTATGCTCGAATCAATAACTTTGGAATGATCGAAACACCATATGCCAAAGTCAAAAATAGCAAAGTTACAAAAGAGATAGATTATCTAAATGCTCTAGAAGAAGAAAATTTCAAAATTGCTCATGCCGCTACTCCTTATGACAAAGAAGGCAATATAACCGTTGATGAGGTAGAAGTTCGTGTAAACGGTAAGCCAGTCTTGGTCCGAAAAGATGAAGTCGATTATATCGATGTCTCGACCAATCAAGCATTCTCTGTTGCTACTTCTCTTATTCCATTCCTAAATCACGACGACGCAAACCGTGCACTTATGGGATCGAACATGCTGAAACAAGCTACCCCATGTCTAGTTCCAGAGGCACCATTTGTTGCAACTGGTATCGAGGCAAAGGCAGTTCTAGATACAAATAGAGTCGTCGTCGCTCCAGAAGATGGCGAGGTGACACACGTGGATGCAAAGAAAGTCGTATTCAAGTCCAATAAAACAGGCAAAAGTCGTACATACAATCTAGTTTTGTTCTCTCGAACAAATGGATTTACAGCATTTCATCAGAGACCAGTTGTTGAGCTCGGACAAAAAGTCAAAAAAGGCGATGTTTTAGTAGATACATCGACTTCAGATAATGGTCAGATCGCTCTTGGACACAATGCTTTAGTAGCTTTCATGTCTTGGTCTGGATCAAACTACGAAGATGCAATCATCCTTTCAGAAAGAGTTGTTAAAAATAGTAAATGGAGTTCGGTACATATAGAAGAATTCGTAGTCAATGTTCGTGATACAAAGCTCGGTCCTGAAGTTACTACTTGCGATATTACAAATGTCGGTGAAGCAAAGCTCAAAAATCTTACTGAAGA
>CAZNUY010000045.1:0-3685 GCA_964576745.1 uncultured Candidatus Saccharibacteria bacterium
TAAGTCCAAGAGGCAAAAAGGAATAAACGCCTGCCATCTCTTTGTTTATAAAACCAGCCCGTATCAGTAGCTCGGCATTCTTTGCCACTTCATCCTTTGGACCTTCTCGTCTCGTCTTTGTAAATAATTGAGTTTGTTTCATTATTTTATAAATTACCAGAAAATTTCATCTGTCTCTCATTATCTATTAATATCTATTATTTGATTATTTTAGCAATATCTTTGTAAGTTACAACAACCATCAATGCCATGAGCAAAATAAAACCGATCGTATTCATCCAATTTGCATAAACTGGAGCCATCTTTTTTCTTGTAATAGTCTCTATGATTACAAACAATGCCCTACCGCCATCCAGAGCCGGAAATGGTATTAGATTTATAACGCCTAAGTTTATGGAAATGATAGCAGTGATCATGAGCAGATAAGTGAAACCCATCTCAGCCGCCCCACCGACTACTCCCGCAATACCAACCGGACCAGAGACTGAAGCAAAGTCTGCTTGTCCTGTAAATAAATTGCCAAAGAAGTCATATAGTCCTACGACAGTCTCCTTGATCATGAAGCCTGTGTAATGCAAACCTTCATATATAGCCGAGAAAAATGGCAACTTAATATCTATAACCTCACTCATTGCAATACCGATTGCATATCGATTTTCGACCAAGCCTTGTATTGGTAACATTTCGGCTACCTCTACATTATCTCCTCTCTTGTATTGCATCGGTAAATTTTGACCAGCGCTGTCATTGATGGCGTTTTGGATCTCTTCGATCGTCATACTATTTTTTGCACCGATACCGAGTATAACATCACCTATTTTGAGACCAGCTTTTTGTGCTGGAGAATTATCACTTACCTGAGTGACCAAAATCCTTTGATTGGAAAAATAATCTTCATACTTTTCGAAACCTAATGGGCTGGCTGTAACTCCAGAGATGAAAACGCAGACATACAACAACCATGCAAAAATAAAATTGAAGAGAACTCCCGCTACTAAAACAATGAGTTGTTGCCAAGGCTTCTTGTTTACGAAACTTCTGTCTTTGTCTTTGCCATTCGTAGACTCCTCATCTGGATTTTCTCCATGAATCTTTACATAACCACCAAATGGAATAAGATTTAGACCATACTTTGTCTCGCCTTTTGTCCATGAAAAGACTCTAGGACCAAAACCGATCTTGAATTCATCAACTCTTATTTTGTTCAGCCTAGCAAAAACAAAATGTCCCAGCTCGTGAACAAAAATGAGCACTGCAAGAACTATGAGAAAAATAATGGTCGTCATCTATTTTTATTAACCTAAAACTTCTTTTTCTTTTCGCGAATAATGTTCGTCCAATTTTTTGTTAGCGTCATCAACAAGCTTTTGAGTCTCATTTTTGAGACGGAAAATCTCATCTTTGCCATAGCCACCTTCTTTCTCTTTGTTTTGGAGGTCTTTGATCACCACATCCCGATGTCCTCGAACCTGTTTTTTTGCATCTTCAAGTTTGTCCTTGGCCATCTTTGCAATGTCTTTTCGTCTATCGGCAGTGAGTTCTGGAAACATCACTCGAAGACCCTGATCATCAACGACAATCGAAAGGCCGAGGTTGGCTACTGTGATGGCTTTTTCTATCTCTTTTGTCTGACTCTTGTCCCAAGGTGAAATGCGTAATGACCTCGCACCCTCGATCGTCACACTGGCAAGCTCTTTTATGGACATTGGTGCGCCGAAGATCTCTACCTTTACACCGTCGAGTATCTGAGGTGAAGCCTGACCTGTACGAATCTGACTAAACTCTTTTTTGAGCCACTCATCGGTACCTCCGAGCTGTTTTTTGAAAGGATTGAAGTCGTAAGCCATGTTTTTGAAATTATTTTGTAATTTATTTGATTATAGCACATAAATTGATAATAAAATGAGGGGTATTGACTTTTTTTCGATAATAGTATACAATGCTCCTAGATCAGCCAACTCCACCGCTTGAGCGGGGAAAGTCTTCTGAAAAACGGTTGGGTCAATATCCGTATTAAAACTATGGAGAAAAGACCCTTAAAAGGGGCTGTCAACCCCACCGACGAAGCCTGGAGTGGCAAATCTTGGACTCACCAAATAAAAGAGGAGGGTAGAGACCCCGTACCAAGTATAGAAGCGCTACACGTCCGACATGTGGCGCTTTTTCTATTCACGCTAAAATAACCAATTCAGACTGAAAGATGCAATAACTCAAACATTCAAAGCTACATACTCCAATAACATTTTTACTGACGGTGCCCGATCGTTCAAATATTTTAGAGCAATCTGCGTTGCTTCGAGAGACGACACTGATTTGACCAGATCTTGACCAGCAGTATTTTGATGTTGACTTCGGTCACCGCGAATCTGATTTTGAATTTCATTTACAAAATCTATTGCATACTGCTTTGTCTTTTTTTCTTTTGAAATATCTTCGGTTATTTTTTTTACTATTTCTAACCTTTTGACTTTATTTGCTTTTATAAAATTAGTAACGTCATTTACCACATCCTCAAGATCACCATTTTTTGATCCCTTACTAGTATTTTGAATGAAATGTAGTCGCGAGTGAACCGTAGGCAACAACAATCCCGACTGCGGAATAATTATAAAAAAATAAGCATAAGAAGCCGGCTCTTCCAATAGTTTCAAAAGAGCATTTTGTGCCTCGGTATTTATATTATTGGCAACAATGATAAAAATCTTTTTGCCTTGTGCGGTGACTGGTCTCAACTCGTGCATCTTTTTTATGCTTCGCGCATCATCGATAGTTAAATTCTCATACTGGCCATAGAAAAAATCTTGATTGGCCTCTTTGTGAATACCAAAATCACTTTCGAGTACTGCTATAAGCTCATCAGCTACAGAGGTGTCACCTATGAGACCGTAGGCATTATATTCCAAATTATTCAGTTCTAATTTTGTTATTTGCATATGATTACATATATGAAACGCCCTCATCACTCTTTACTGCAGATCTGAAATCGACTTAGCTTTTTTTAGATTTTAGATTTTAGATTTAAATTTTAAATTTGAAACTTACCTCTTCGAAATCATCGCCTTCTTGTAAACATCAAGGTGCTCGAGCGCAATACCAGTACCCTTGACCACGCAAAGCAGAGGCTCATCTGCAAGTTGCGCTTTTACACCTGTTCTCCTGAATACTAGTTCTGGCAAGTTTCGCAACATCGAAGATCCACCAGTCAAAATTATACCTTGATCAATAATATCTGCAGCAAGTTCTGGTGGTGTCTCTTGCAAGACATCTCGAATCGCCTTGATCATTTCGCGAAGAGGGGTTGAGAGAGCCTTGACCATTTCATTGGTTTTGATTTCTACCGAACGAGGAAGACCCGATATATAGTCACGACCCTTGACCATCATTCCAAGTTCTTGGTCGAGAGGCACTGCCGAACCAATATTTATTTTTATAATTTCTGCCATATGATCTCCTATCGCCAAGTTGAAAGTCTTTTTTATGTAGTCCGTGATAGCTGAGTCCATCTTGTTGCCTGCGCATTTGACCGAAGTAGAGGAGACGATACCGCCAAGAGAGATAACAGCAACATCCGTAGTACCACCACCGATATCTACCACCATATGACCTTTGGCCTCATGGATCGGTATGCCAGCACCAATAGCTGCAAGAACTGGCTCCTTGACTACATAAGCATTCTTGGCACCAG
>CAZNUY010000046.1:0-3542 GCA_964576745.1 uncultured Candidatus Saccharibacteria bacterium
AGATTATTACTTAAAATACTCAGTCTCGATCTTTTTCATATGTTTAGGTAGATCGTCGATAGAAACTATTTCTTGAGAATGTCGATCATTTTCGCGGACAATAGCAGTCCTCTCCACCGCTTCCTTTTTGCCAATTACGATGACATATGGAGTATGATATTTTTCGACAGAAGAGACTTGTGCACCAAGACGATCTTTTGCAAGTGATAGATATAGTGGCACTTTTGCTTTTCTCAGGCTCTCAATTATTTCCAATGAAAGCAGTTTTGATTGGAGACCAAGTTGTACGAAAGATGCTATCGGTCTTTTCATTTTTTTTACTGGCTTGCGGTTGTCGTTTTTGCCATTTTTGATGAGTAGGGAAATGCCGACTCCTTGGATGTCCTTTTTTAGAGCCAATCTTTTGCCGAGATTGTTGTAGCGCATACCGACAGCAACTACTTTGCGATCTTTTGATGATTTCTCACCACTTACAATACTGAATATTGTTTCTCCGCAGTATTTACGATTGCCGACAAGATTGTTGTTGACGTTGTAAGGGATTTTTAGAGCTTCCAAATATTCTAAAATTTCTTCTAGATGTCTTCGACTATTTTCTGATAGATAGTCTAGAGCTCTTGGAGCTTTGCTATTTAATTCGACGCAAGATTTGTCTTGGAAAGAGAGAAGTTCGAAAGGGTCTTTTTTGAAAAGTTCACGGCAATCTGCTGACATTTCATTTATATGCTTGCGGTAATAGGCAGTCAATTCGCGAGTAAATCTAGCCATGGAGTCTTTGTCTCCTGTAGAATTTATTTCGACCATTGTATCTTTGATACCCTCTTCCTCCAACATTACTCTCGCGGTTTGAATAAGGGTTGCTTCAGCTATTGGTCCTGAAAAACCGAGGATTTCTAGATCAGCATAGCGATGAGCTTTTGAACCTTTGCACGGATCTTTGAAGTAAAGCATAACCGGTTGTGGCTCAGTATGCATATTTTCTTCATTGTACATTCTGATGAGGGCGACTTTTTCTTCGACGTGCAAAGTGAGCTTGTCGTGTTTATCTGTTTCGTCGTCGATATAATCTCCATCAATAATATCTTTTACAGCATCGATGTCAGCTTTTGTTATAGCCGGACTTTTCTTTGGGCTGAAACCGTAATAGACAGCTATCTCACCAATTTTATCTAAATTATCATAATTAATAAATTTTGAAATTGTTTCTTTCTTGGTTTTCATTTTATTTGGAATTATATTCGCCCGGATATGTTGATAATTTGGTAATTGGGTAAAGTCGAAGTGCTGGTCTGCCGATAATGTAATCTTCTGGTAATGGTCCCCAGGCTCTCGAGTCCGAACTTTCACGACGATTGTCACCCATTACGAAATATTCGGTACTACTGAGCTTGGCTCTAAGAGTGTCTGATGATGTGTGATTACTAGTCACGTATGGTTCGTATACTGTGGTTGACGTTGCACTTAGAACGGGAGTAATGGTACTTGGGAAGTCGATAGAAACAATACCATCTCTTATGTTGACCGTCTCTCCAGGCAAACCGATGATGCGCTTTATGTAATAGGTGCTTGGATTGTTTGGGTATCGAAAGACAATGACGTCACCACGTTTTGGTTCGTTGAAGCGATACGAAAGTCGGTCAACTATTAGGAATTGACCAGTTGCAAATGTTGGATCCATCGAAGCCCCATTTACAACAAATGGTTCAGCTATAAAAAATCTGATGGGTAGAGAGATAAGAAGTGCAATAGCGATGACTTTGATCCATTCCCAGAGATTAGACCAAAAAGAAGCCTTGGTTGCTGGGTTTTGTGATAATTTAGGCTCCATGATTTTGCCAATGATAGCATAAAAAAGCCTTTTACACAAATTCATTTTTGGCATATACTGAGGTCACTATGGCATATATTATTGCAGGTTTGGGTAACCCCGGAGAGGAATACGAAAATACAAGACACAATACCGGTCGAATAATTTTGGATTTTGTTCAAAAGGAGTATGGTGGTGATTTTTCATTTAATAAAAAGCTCAATGCACAAGTGAGCGAAGCAAAAATTGGTAAAGAAAAAGTTACTTTGATCGCGCCGGAAACTTTCATGAATTTATCGGGGAAGTCGATTGCTCCTCTGGTAAAAAATATCAAAGCGGCCGAAAAACTGGTGGTGATCTATGACGATTTTAGTTTGCCTTTGGGTAAGATCAGGATCTCGTACAATCGCAGTTCTGGAGGACATAATGGTTTGGAGTCTATCATCAAAGCGGTCAAGACCGAGGCCTTTGTTCGTGTCCGTATTGGTACTGCTCCCGAAAATGCAAAGGGTAATGCAAAATTAATTATTGGTGAAGACAAAGTTGAGAAGTTCATTTTGGGCAAATTCAAAGAAGATGAGCTCAAAGAACTCAAGAAGGTGGCGAAAGCGGTCGTCGAGGCCGTGGCGGTCCTAATAAAAGATGGTAGGGATAGAGCGATGAGTCAGTTCAACTGATTTTGCCGAGGTTGCACCTCGGCGTTGAGCACCTCTGTAATTTTGGTAGTCATCGACGTCGTAAAAATTCATTATTTTTTGATAATTATTTTATCAGGATTTTATCTTGGTTTGATAAGATTTGGTGATGGAAGAATATTTCAAGGATTTTGGTAAGTGGAACGAAATCGCCAAGTCAGTAGATCTGAACAATAAAAACCGTGAGATCTTTTTTCGTGAGCAAGAAATCTGGTGGTGCTCAGTTGGCGTTAATATTGGTTCTGAAATAGATGGTAAGAATGATCAGTTTGAAAGACCAGTTCTTGTTATTAGAAAAATTAACAACGAATTGATTTTTGTAGCTCCACTAACTACAAAAATTGTGGATAATAAATTTAGAATCAATGTCAGGTGTGCAAATATTGATTCACAGATATTGCTGAACCAATGCAAAACAATTAGCACTAGAAGACTTCTGAGAAATATAGGTATTGTAAAAAAGAAAGTTTTTCAAGAGGTAATCATCACTTTGATTAAATTAATAATTAAGTAATACAAGCGAAACCCCGCCTATTAAGCGGGGAATCTCGGAGGCCTGATGGCCACTGTGTTAGTATTATAGCATCGCTAAAATACAGAAGTCAATAAAACCCCTTTCGGGGTCTTATTTTATACATTGTATATGTCAGACATCTGTTATTTCTTCTCTCCCGTATAAGCCAAAGCCATCTTTTGTTCCTTTGGATCAAATAGAGTGATCTTGAAGTTGTAAGCTTTGCCCAATTCGAGGTTCTTGCGAAGTTTCTCTTCTGAGCCAAATTCGGAGACATGGACCAAACCTGCAACACCTTCTTCGATCGAAGCGAGGGCGCCATGTTTGTTGAACTTGATGACAACACCAGAAACTGTCATGTCCTTCTGATATTTCTTGCTTGCTTCGGTCCAAGGATTTGCTTTAAGCTGTTTCAATGATAGGGAAATCTTGCCATCTTTGATCTCAATAATCTTTGCCTTTATACTCTGGCCGACTTTGACGAAGTTGCGAGGATCATCTACGAGACCCCAATCGATCTCTGAGA
>CAZNUY010000047.1:0-3513 GCA_964576745.1 uncultured Candidatus Saccharibacteria bacterium
AGAAAGTCGCAGACACTTGGATTCCGTGTCTACTTTTTGGGGTACATATCAGTGCCCGGGGTGGGAATCGAACCCACATGACCTTGCGATCGGCAAATTTTAAGTCTGCTGCGGCTACCAGTTACGCCACCCGGGCTCATATAATGTAAAGTGCAAATATCAAAATGCAAAATGGCAATGTTGTAAAATCAAAAAAGAAATTGCATATGACACATTCTATTGTGAATGGTAATTTTACATTTTGATTTTTGAATTTTCAATTTACCATGAGGCCACGGCGAGAATCGAACTCGCGTATAGCTCTTTTGCAGAGAGCCGAATTACCACTTTTCTACGTGGCCGTCAGTATAAGGAAATAAGCTCCTTACTATTTTGTACTTCCGCTATAAATATTCGCCTTTTTTTGGCTTTTTGTAAAGGGTGATATGAAGTCAGGTGAGTATAGGCAAGAGTATTGTCTATTGAATTGTTTGACCAATTTGATCAATCCTTTGGCGATTCTTTTCTCCAACATCGATCCTTACTTCGAAATACGGTATGCGAGCGATCCTAGAATTATTTTTAACAAATTCACGGAAATCTGTGAGTTGACGATTGGCAAATTCTACGGCTTTTGTTTCCATTTCTTCGGGTAGGACTGTGATCAAGATCTCAGCTTTGCCTCCACGACTCAAGAGTTCTACATCAGTGACGGTTATCAAGGATTGGCGATTTGATGTTCGAGAAAAGAAATTTGCAGCTAGCTCTCTCAAAATTTCTTTTAATTTTTGGTCTTTCTGATTCATGGGGGAAATAATATTAATTGGATTTCTTTTCGACGACTTTGACAGCTTCGATACGGTCTCCTGCAGATATTTCTATTTTTGCCTCTATCATTGTGCCAAATTCAAAACCTTCGGCTACCTCTTGGACACGGATTTTCTTGGATTGTAATTCACGGATTTTGCCACGACCGATCTCACTTCCGCGTCTGATGATTCGTACATCATTGCCACTATTTAGAGTGCCAGACTCGACTTTGCCACCGACTACTTGTTTCTCTTTTTCCTTGGAGAAAATAGCTAGGATCTTTGCACTTCCACTGACTTCTTCTACATATTCTTTTGGAATCTTTGCAATCATTGATTGATCAATGAATTCTGAAAGTTCGTATATAATCCTAAATGATTTTACAATGACAGGTGTGGTCAGTCTTTCTATGAGGCTTTGAGTTTTTTTATCAGGTTTCGAGTTGAAACCAACTATTATAGAACCTGGATCACTTATAGACATCTTCACGTCATTTTCATTGATATCACCTATTCCTTCACTAATTATTTTTAGTTTGACTTTGTCGTGGTGAATCTTTGCTAGTTCGTGTTTGACACCTTCTAGACTGCCGATAACGTCAGCTTTGATGATAATAGGTAAAGTAACAGTATTTTCATCAGCTGAAGAATTCGTTGACGGATTATTTTGTGCTGTTGATCTCGTTTCTTTCTTTTGTTCTTCTTTGAAAGTTTCAATCATCTCTTCGGCGATCTTTTTTGTGCTGACAGTAGTCCACGTGGCACCACAAGGGGGAATGCTAGTCCATCCTAGAATCGTTACTGGCATTGATGCGCTACCCGTATCAATTTTTTCACCTTTGAAATTTTCGATGAATCTGACCGGTGAGTAACAATCTTCTGAAACTACGAAACAGCCAGTGCGAAGTGTGCCGTTCTTGATGAGGAGGGTAGCGGATACACCTTTTCTGGTGTCGAGTGTTGACTCGACGATTATACCTTCTGCCGTTGCATTTGGATCGGTTTTGAAACCTGTCATCTCGGACATGAGTACGATCATTTCCAATAATTCCGGAATACCTTCTCCAGTTATTGCAGATATAGGAAGACATGGCACATCACCGCCCCAACCTTCTACGTAGATTTCATTTTCTCCAAGGCTAGTTTTTGCTTTTTCTACATTGGCATTTGGTTTGTCTATCTTTGTAATTGCTACAATGAAAGGGATTTTCGCGTCTTTGATATTTTTGAAGGCCTCAATTGTCTGAGGCTTGACTCCGTCTTCTGCGGAAACAATGAGAATAGCGATGTCAGCAGAGAGGGCACCGCGTTCGCGAATATTGCAAAAGGCGGCGTGACCAGGGGTGTCCAAAAAGGTGATTGTATGTTTCTTGCCATCAGCCGTGACGCAACTTGCCTCGTATGCACCGACGTGTTGGGTTATACCACCAGCTTCTGCGTCTACAACCTTTGTCTTCCTGATATAGTCTAGGAGGGTAGATTTGCCATGATCAATATGACCCATAATGACAACTACGGGTGGGCGACTGATCAGATTTTTAGCAAGATTATTAGTCATATTATTGGTAATTCAGTGTAGCAGAAATAAGACTTATTGACAATCTAAAAGCAGGGTTGTGATATTTTTGACTAATCTATTATTTTAGCTTTTCTTTGGCTTGGTTTAGTGCCTGTTTTTCTTCTTCAGACATTCCATAGTCGGAATTGAATTTCTTTATTGCTTTGGCAAATACGCTGACTCGGTCGCGGGTGTATATACTAGAGATGACTGCACCATCACCATTTTCATTTAGAAAAGCGGTGGCAAAACTTTGATTGCCACCTTCGCCAGTGCCTTGGAATGGATTGAATCGGATTGTATGTACTGATTGGATACTATTTTTGAGACGGATTTCGACATTTTGCAAATGATCGGTAGCTTTTGATTGGAATTCTTGGAGATTTCGGATGTCACTCGAGAGGTTTTGCAGAGAGTCAGAGATATTGTGTGAATCCATGCCGACCAAGAACTTCTTTAGACGAAAATGCATCTGGATAATGATGATGAGGAGGATGAGAGTAAGTCCGCCTATGCAAGAGATTATAATAAGGAGGGTGTTTTGATCAAAAGTCATATTTTTATTATACAGACAATTTGGGGAGGAGCAAACTCTACAGGATTTTATTGAGATATCTAATATTGTTGAGTGGCACAATTTTGCTAGAACATTATTTTCTGAGAGGCTCCGCAGGAATTCTTAGCAAAGAATTCCGAGGATTAAGCCCAAATTCTGCAGAATTTGGGCGGCCTCTCAGAAAATAATGTTCTTGCAAAAATTTGATGGTTCTTAAAGAAATGAATGAGCTCGACAAACATCGTAGTTATGGTAGTATCATTGCGGATCAGTAAATCAGTAGCAATGAGGTTACACCATACAGTTTCGACAGTAACCTCATCGGTCCCCCATGCTCCCACAGTGCCATGATGCTATTGATGAATGTTGTAGGATACTTACGACATATCTCACCAGGTATCGTTCTGCTCCCCGCAGAAAATACAACATAAGGGACTTCCTCAGTCACTCTGATCTGGCGCACACACTTTCCTCACCACACTTCCGGCTTGACCGTGTGACGGACGGTCTGTGCGCTCTTCTTTTACCCTTTATTTTGCCGACGTTACAGTGTAATAATATTATTATGTTCCTAAGTAAATTATTTTCAAAAAGAATATACCTAGACTACG
>CAZNUY010000048.1:0-3512 GCA_964576745.1 uncultured Candidatus Saccharibacteria bacterium
TTGTATTCAGAAAGTTTGGTCTTCTTGCCATAGCCATTTGCACTCATTACGAACAAGGCTGGATTCTTAGCATCTTTGGAAACGATATCAGCGGAGATCACAGCATCATCCTTGCCAAGTTTGATCACTCGGACACCGGCAGCATTCCTACCCATCTCACGGACATCACTCTCCTTGAATCGAATAGATTGGCCATCCTTGGTTGCGATAACTATTTCATCATTTTTAGAGACAAAAGATGCTGAGATGAGCTCATCACCCTCATCGAGTTTGATTGCTATGAGACCTGAACGACGCACATCACGGAAATGTCCGGCAGATGACTTCTTGCCTGTACCAGTCTTTGTAACCATCATCAAGTTGAGACCATCTGCAGTCTTCTTGTCTTTTGGCATTGGCAAAATAGATGTCACTTTCTCACCTTCAGAAAGTGAGATGAAGTTCATGATCGATTTGCCTTTTGTAGCTCTCTTACCTTCTGGAATATCATACATCTTGATCTGATAGGCCTTGCCCATATCGGTAAAGAACAATAGGTCGTTGTGAGTTGAAGCGAAAATGAGATGAGAGATAAAGTCCTCTTCTTTTGTATCGAGATCTACCACTCCCACACCACCGCGTTTCTGCTTGCGGTATTCATCTGGATTGGTGCGCTTGATATAGCCTCCCTTGGTAAGGACCAGGACAGACTCTTCATCAGCAATGAGATCTTCTGGATTGAAATCTTTGACTCCATGTTTGACTAGCTTTGTACGGCGATCATCGCCATACTTTTCTTTTGCATCAAGCAATTCTTGTTTGATGAGGTCACGAACCTTCTTTTCACTACCAAGAATAGCTTTGAGCTTTGCTATGAGGTCCTGAGTCTCAGCCAATTCATCGAGGACTTTTTTGCGCTCTAGTCCAGCCAACTTTTGCAATCTCATTTCCAAAATAGCTGTGGCTTGCTTGTCGCTAAACTTAAATTTTTTGATCAAGTTGGCATGAGCTTCGACAGCGTCTCTCGATGCACGAATGAGAGTAATAATCTCATCGATATGATCGAGAGCTTTCTTGAGACCAAGCAAAATGTGCTCACGATCTTCGGCCTTGGTGAGGTCAAATTGCGTACGACGTCGGATGACAATGATGCGATGTTTGACGAATTCCTCAAGAATAGTTTTTAGCGCCAAGGTATGAGGAACCCCATCGACGAGAGCAACCATGTTGACGTGGAATGGATCTTCGAGCTGGGTGTGTTTGTATAAAAGATTGAGGACTTTTTCTGGATATGAACCCTGCTTGAGATCGATAGCAATACGTACATCCTCGGTGGACTCATCACGAATAGCCTTGATACCTTCAACTATTTTGTCTCGATGTAGGTCAGCAATTCGAATTATGAGCTCTGCTTTGTTGACTCGGTAAGGAATGGATGTAATTACAATCTGATATTGACCTTTTTTGTCTTCTATTATCTCTGCTTCACCACGAACGGTAATACCACCGCGACCAGTCGAATACGCATGGCGAATGTCTTTTTCTCCATACATAATAGCGCCCGTTGGAAAATCAGGACCTTTTATAAACTGCAATAGATCCTCGGTAGTCGCGTCTTTATTTTCCAAAATATGAATAGTTGCATCAACGACTTCGTTTAAGTTATGTGGAGGAATGTTGGTGGCCATACCAACAGCAATGCCCAAAGTTCCATTCAAAAGTAAATTTGGTAAAGTAGATGGCAATACAGAAGGCTCAGTACGTGTACCCTCATAGTTTGGTCGAAAATCAACTGTGTTCTTCTCTATATCACGAAGAAGCTCCGAAGAGATCTTGGACATTTTGGCCTCGGTGTATCTGTCGGCCGCTGCACCATCTCCGTCTAGTGAGCCGAAGTTACCCTGACCGATAGCTAGTGGATAGCGCATGCGGAATGGTTGGATAAGGTTTACGAGTGACTCGTATACCGCCACCGTACCATGTGGGTGATAGTTACCTGTAACGTCTCCAACAATCTTTGCTGATTTACGAGTCTTCCCTCCTGGAGTGAGGTTGAGTTCGTGCATGGTGTACAAAATACGACGATGGACAGGTTTGAGGCCATCGCGGATATCTGGTAGAGCGCGGGCAGTGATAACAGACATGGCATAGTCGAGATACGATTCACGCATCTCGGTCGTAATGCTCCTGTCTACTATGCCCTTATTTTCTCTCAAATCTATTGGTTCATTCTTTGGTTCGTCGGTTTTTCTGGCCATAAATTTTATTTTTTATAGAGACAATATATCAGAAAATTTATCACAAAGCGAGGCCTGATACCGAGGTGCAACCTCGGCACCTCGGTATTATTTTCTACCTGGTTTTACTTCGACACTACTATATATGACTTTCTTGGGGCCAAAGAATATATCCTTTATATCAACCGCAAAAGATCCGACGCTGGCCAAAATAGTTCTGGTTGGGGTTTTGATCTGTTGTACAATGCCAGTTTCGATATTTGCCAAGTTTTGTTGAGCAGGTTCCATTATAGAATCAAAAGAACTCAACCAAAAAACAAAAATAACCGCTGTCACACCAAATGAGATGAGGAGTGAATAGCGTCTGCGGATATGATCTGGTTTTTCGCTCAAATTTTGGATGATAGACTGCAGTGACATGTAGAAATTATATCACTACACCTCGGACGCAACAACCATCACTTCTGCCTCCTTGCCTTCGAGATCTTTTTTCTTGAGAGTTAGTTTTGATTCTGGTTTTGGATTGTCGCCTGCTTCCTTGAGGAACACTTTGAGTGAATCTTTCTTATCATCATAGAGTATTGGAATAATAATTTTTGGTTCAATAGAAACAGCGAGCTTGTAAGCCTTGGCAGGATCGAGTACACCAACACCACCTATTGGGACAAATAAAATATCAACTTCATCTATAGCCTCATCAGTTGCCTTGGGTAACTCCACCGTACTTATCGCTCCCAAAAAACAAATATTCATCCCTTCGAGAGCAACTGTGTAGACGGTGTTGATCCTCTTCTCGCCACGATATTCTGATTCTGAAGGTAGACCTTTTATGAATACATCTTTGATCTCATATTCGCCGGGACCAGAAATAACAAAAGGTTTCTTCTCACCAAAAGTCACCTGATCGACACCATTCATGTCTTCGTGATTGATACTAGAAAGGACGACATCTGCCCCAAACTTGGAAGTCTTGAGATTTGAATCTTTGGAAATGGGATTGAAAGCCAGAACAGTATCGCCAAATTGAACTTTTACAAATGCTCCGCCTAAATATGTGATTATCATGGTGATAATTTAGCACGATTTCCTACCGAGGTGCAACCTCGGCGTTGAGCCGTATTTTGGTGACGTTTTGGCTATGGAGGGGCTACCGCAAATGGTATTGACAAATTGGCTGTTTGGTGTATAATTATATGTAGATTCTGACTGCTTCAGAAACTTAGAAATACGACAAATGCAAGTAAGATTGACCTCCGAAAGCATGGGACGACCCCCGTAATTCTACAATAAAGCGGA
>CAZNUY010000049.1:0-3494 GCA_964576745.1 uncultured Candidatus Saccharibacteria bacterium
GTACTTCCAAAACCACCTTTTCCTCTTTTTGTTTTTGAGAGTTCGAGCCCTTCTTGGATATCAACACGTTCAATTTTTTGAATAAGAATCTGAGAAATTTTGTCGCCACTTTCAAAAACATGATTGGAATTTCCCAGATTGATCATTCCAACTTTTATTTCCCCACGATAACCACTATCGATAACTCCACCAAGGACTTTTAGACCATTATTTATAGAAAGTCCACTTTTATCCCATATCAAACCGACATAACCTTTTGGTATTTCCATTGATATTCCTGTCGGTATTGCAAAAAAATCTCCTTTTTTGATTTCTGTTTTATTTAAAGCAAATAGATCCAGTCCTGCATCCCCTTCGTGTGCATATGATGGTATTTTTGCATTCTTATCTAGTTTTTGTATTTTGAGTTTCATTTTTTATCAATTTTTTTATCTAAAACAACAAAAAAATCCTTCGCTACATCTGCTAACGGTCTGTTTGCATCAATCGTAATACAATTTGATAATTTTTTACTAAATGCAACATAACCTTTTCGAATATTTTCGTGAAATTTAATTGATTTTTCATCAAAATGATTGGTTATTTGTTTTCTCTCTGCAACCCTTCTCATTCCCTCTTTTACAGCAACATCTAAAAATAAATACAGATCAGGCTTTCGATCATTTAAATAAACACCCCTAGTTTGCCAAAACAATTTTTCCAATTTTTTTGCACCCATGCCGTAAATCTGATATGTATAGGTCGATGAGTCAAAACGATCTGATAAAACGTGTTTACCACTCTTCAATGCCGGAATAATAGATTTTTGAAGGTTGTCATGGCGACTCGCCCACATTAGACCAAACTGAGTTTCAGGCGACGCGTCTCTTGCAAGAGGGTGATTTAAAGCAATATCTCTTATTACTTCAGCGAAGGCTGAACCTCCGGGTTCTCTTGTATAAAAGAATTTGTCACCGTATCGCTCTTTAGCCATTTTGATCAATGTACTTTTACCTGAACCTTCCCCACCTTCGATTACAATAAATTTTGCTTTCATAAATTATTTTTTGAAAAGCTCTGTTGCATTATCTACTAAATATACATTTCTAATTTCTGCTTCAATCATTTTGTCCCAACACTGCTTACAACACCACCAATGTCCATAAAGATACACATCCGCCCCTGCTGTTTTATTACCATTTGATAAAGCATCAACTACAGCACTATGCTCAGCATGATATTTTGAAGAGGCACAACCGGGACAGAGCCAATATTTTTGACCAGTCTTTACTCTGAATAACTTCCTAAAACATAAACCTTTCTTGTGCAGGTTAATTAAAAATTGATTGCTAATTTTAGATCTGTTAGCAGCAGAACCAATAATCACACCATCCTTTACTACGACTGCACCAGTCTTGTGGTTGAAATCTGTAGAATAATTATCTCTTAGCTTTTTTGCCTCAACCATAAACCTATCATTAGCAGGCACATACTTAATATCTTTTTCTTTTGGTATATAAGGGTAATTCATATTGTATTAATACTGCCATTATATATAATTACATGACTATGACCAAATTTGATTTGATTTTTCAAAACTTAGTAAAAGATGTAATGGCAAATGGAATGATAGAAACAAGCGAGAGAACTGGTCACGAGACCAAAGCTATAGTCGGTGCACACTTTCAATTTGATATTGAAAAAGACGGTTTCCCAATACTTACATTAAGAAAAACACCGATAAAAATGTTTGTTGCGGAACAAATCTGGTTTATATCTGGCTCAAGAAAGCCTGAGATTTTCCTAAGGGATTACACACATATATGGGACGATTTTACCAATCCTGGGGATGTAGTTACAGTTGCATACGGCTATCGTTGGAGAAAACATTTTGGAAGAGATCAACTAGGATTACTCATTGATTTATTGAAAGCTGAGCCTAGTTCACGTCAGGGAGTTGTCATTACTTGGGATCCAAGCCAAGACGGACTTTCTCTAAAGAAAAAGAAAAACGTACCATGTCCTTATACGTTTACAGTAAATATTATTAATGGCAGACTGCATCTACACAACATTGTTAGATCAAATGATATAATGCTTGGGGTACCGTCAGATGTGCCTGGTTTTGCACTATTACAATGCATACTTGCCCAAGAATTAAATGTCAGACCGGGTATATATTCACACTCAATATCTAACGCTCACATTTATGATACCCACTATGATGGTGCGAAGGAAATAATAAGAAGAAAAAATAACCATAAAAAGATCACTTTGCAGTTACCGCCAGATTCTTTTCGAAGGGCCGAACAAAAAGACCCAAGTCTTCTCGAGGAGATAGTCGAAAACCTTTCGAAGCAGTATAATCCAATGGATCCAATAAAAGGTTTGAAGCTTATACTTTAATAAAATGTCTATTCTTACAAAAAAAGAAATAATTGAACGAATTGCCAAAAATGAACTCGCTATTAAGCCTGGCCTAGATTTATTCCAATTACAAGAACACTCGATAGACTTACGTCTTGGATTTACATTTATGATTCCGAAAATGTGGCACTTAACATCCAATGGACGCGAATCGCTAGATATAACTCATTTCGACAAAAGAAATCATGAATATTTTGAGGTGGTCGAATTGGAACAGGGACAATATTTTGATTTTCTGCCACAAGAATACGTTTTAGTATCAACATTAGAAACCATAAAGATGCCTAACGACTTAATGGCTATTTTATACCCAAGATCATCGACAAATAGAAAAGGTCTATCCCTTGATCTTACGGGCATCATAGATGCCGGATACGAAGGACAGTTGGTAATACCGATTAGAAATAATACAAGATCACAGGCTGTTAGGCTTTATCCTGGTGAACGTTTGTGCCAAGTAGTATTCGAAGAACTTAGTAGCCCAGTAACCTCGAGACCAAGTAAATACCATCAAAAAGACATTATCGAGGGCGTACAAATGGAGAAAAAAGATGAGGCAGAACTTATTATAAAAGGTGACATGAAAAGTCTTAAGGAAAGATTCAAGGTTGATACAAATTTTTAATTTTAATTCCCAATGAACACCTTCATCATTTCCGCTCTCACAGCCGACGGCTACATAGCCAAAAATGCCACCCACCCTGCTTTATGGACCAGCAAAGCCGACAAAAAGCGTTTTGTAGAGATAACAAAGCGAGCCGGCGTGGTGGTGATGGGGCTCAACACTTTCAACACTCTTGGTGGCAAACCACTCAAGGACAGGCTCAATATCATATATTCGCCAACCCCACTCCCCCCTATGGAAAATGTCGAGACTACAACCTTAGCTCCAGAAGAGCTCCTCAAAAGTCTCGAGGCTCGAGGAATCAAAGAAGTAGCTATATGCGGAGGTTCGACGATCTATTCAATGTTCATGAAGACCGGTCTAGTCAACAAACTTTACCTTACTGTTGAACCAGTCATTTTTGGTGACGGCATGAGATTATTCAAAGATGATATGGATTTCAAACTCAAACTAGTCAAATCAG
>CAZNUY010000050.1:0-3483 GCA_964576745.1 uncultured Candidatus Saccharibacteria bacterium
AAATTAAACAATACAACCCTGCCTCTATCGAAACCAAATGGCAGAAGAAATGGCAGAAGTCAAAAATTTATCAATCAAAAGAGGGTGGCAAAAAGGAGAAGTTTTATGTCCTAGACATGTTCCCATATCCATCTGGTGAGGGTTTGCATGTCGGACACCCAAAGGGTTATATCGCCACCGACGTTATCTCTCGTTACAAGCGCATGAATGGACACTCAGTCTTGCATCCTATGGGATTTGACGCTTTTGGTTTGCCAGCAGAAAATTACGCCTTGAAGACCAAGACCAATCCAGCTGACTCGGTCAAAAAGAATGTTGCAAGATACAAAAAGCAGTTGGAAATACTTGGCTTCGACTATGACTGGTCTCGAGAGGTCAACACAACCGATCCAAAATATTACAAATGGACGCAGTGGATCTTTTTGAAATTGTTAGAAAAAGGTTTGGCTTACGAATCCTACGAGCCGATCAATTGGTGTCCATCCTGCAAGACGGGTTTGGCAAATGAGGATGTCGAAGATGGTCGCTGTGAACGATGTGGTACGGTCGTCGAAAAGAAACCTATGCGTCAATGGGTTTTGAAAATTACTGATTACGCAGAGAGACTTTTGGCAGATCTTGATTTGAGAGATTCAAATAAAACTTTAATAGAAACCGGTTCTACCGATGGTCCATGTTTTATGCAAATGGTGGATCCTGGGAAGATTAGATTGGATTTGCCTTTCGTGGAGAGAAAGGCAATTACTGCAATCGTTAAACATTGGTCAGAAGATAAATATATTGGTTTAGTTTGGAAGAAAGTTCCTTGGAAGACTTTTATTACAGGTGGTGTTGAGGCGGGTCAAAGTATTGAACAGGCAGCACTAACTGAAATAAGCGAAGAGACTGGGTATAAGAATATTAAATTTGTAAAGAATTTAGGGAGAGTCAATTCAAAGTTTTTCCATGTACCAAAAAATGAAAATCGATTTGCTCATTTTGATGTCTTGTATTTAGAGCTAAAGGATGGTGAAAAAGAAGAGATTTCAGAAAATGAAAAATCAAATCACGAAGTTGTCTGGGTTAATAAAGATGAAGTAAAATCATTTATTACACCTGAGGCACAGAAGTATATGTGGTCTATGTTTGTTGGAGAGTCAGCAAAATATATTTCAGAAGCAAAATCTGTTCTTGATTGGCCAGAATCTATAAAAATTTTGCAGAAAAATTGGATTGGGAAGAGTGAAGGATCGCTTATCAAGTTCAAGGTAAAAGGTATTAGGGAAAAGGTAAAGGAGGAAGACGAAATCGAGGTATTCACAACAAGACCAGATACATTATTTGGTGTTACATACGTCGTGCTTGCTCCGGAGCACAAATTGGTAAATGAGTTTTTGAATATTGTAGAAAATAAAAATGAAGTAGAAGAATATATAAAGAAAGTTAAGAATATTAGTGAAATAGATCGTACTGATGCAAAGAAAGAAAAGACAGGCGTAGAGCTCAAGGGTATCAAGGTTATCAATCCAGCAAACAATGAAGAGGTGCCACTTTGGATTGCTGATTATGTCTTACCAGATTATGGTACGGGCGCAGTTATGGCGGTGCCGGCACATGATGATAGGGATTGGGAGTTTGCAAAGAAGTATGGGTTAGCAATAAAAACTGTTATTGAACCTTTAATTATTCGAACGGACGGCACTGATGCTATAAAGAAAGACTTACCAATGGTAGAGAGACGTGCAGTTGTCTGTATCATCA
This sequence comes from uncultured Candidatus Saccharibacteria bacterium, assembly GCA_964576745.1. Taxonomy (GTDB): domain Bacteria; phylum Patescibacteriota; class Minisyncoccia; order Phycocordibacterales; family PALSA-1337; genus C7867-002. The sequence continues at coordinate 1,741 of CAZNUY010000050.1, forward strand.
AGCATTGGGAAAAAGATGAGTATTTGTTGTCACTATACAAGAAAAATGGATGGAAAGGATTTATTGTTGGTGGAATTGAAAACGATGAATCTATTGAAAATGCTGGTATTAGAGAAATAAAAGAAGAAACAGGTTTTCAGAAAATTAAATTTATAAAAAATTTAGGTCGAATTCATTCGCAATTTTTTCATGAAGTAAAAAATTGTAATCGCTTCGCCCATTTTGAAGTTGCATATTTTGAACTTGAAAATGATACGCATGTTGAAATGAGTGATGAAGAAAAAATACTTCACGATATTGCCTGGTTTAAAAAGGATGAAATTGAGGGTACTTTGAATAGAGATGATATAAAACAGGCTTGGAAGTTTTTCAATAAAAGTTATTTCTATAATGAATCTGGGTTACTTAATAACTCCGCCCAGTTCAACGGCAAAAAATCCGAAGAAGTAAAAAAAGAAATAACCGAGTTTGTCGGTGGCAAGTGGGTTACAAAATACAAACTTCGCGATTGGGTATTCTCTAGACAGCGATATTGGGGTGAACCAATACCGGTTATTCATTGTGAAAATTGTAAGCTCATCCGACCAGAGTCAAATGGCATTGTGCCTGTGCCAGTCAAAGATTTGCCGGTTCAATTACCTAGGGTCAAATCTTATGAGCCTACTGGTACAGGCGAGTCACCTCTTGCAGCAATAGACAAATGGGTCAATGTGAAGTGTCCAGTCTGCAAAGGCAAAGCCAAGAGAGAGACCAATACTATGCCTCAGTGGGCAGGATCATCTTGGTACTATTTGCGCTACATGGATCCAAAGAATTCAAAAGCATTGGTTGATAGTAAAAAAGAAAAATATTGGTCACCAGTTGATGTCTATGTCGGCGGAGCGGAGCATGCAACTCGTCACCTTATCTATGCTCGTTTCTGGCACAAATTCTTGTATGATATCGGAGTAGTTTCGACTACCGAGCCATTTACCAAACTTCAGCATGTCGGTCTCATCATGGGTGAAGACGGCAGGAAGATGTCAAAGAGATTTGGCAATGTAGTCAACCCAGATGAAATTGTCAAAAATTATGGAGCAGATTCCTTGAGACTTTATGAAATGTTCATGGGTCCATTTGATCAACAGATAGCATGGAGCACTTCAGGTCTAAGTGGTACAAGAAGATTCATCGAAAGAGTTTGGAAATTGAAAGACAAAATTTCAAATAATATAGATCAAAATCAATCAAAAGAAATTTCAAAATTTATCCACAAAGCGATCAAGAAGGTTACTGATGATATCAATTCGCTTAGATTCAACACCGCGATCAGTACCCTTATGATCACAGTAAATGAGATCGAAAAGGTAGGTGCTATCGATAATGAAAATTTTAGCATCCTAATCAATCTTCTTGCTCCATTTGCACCACACTTTACAGAAGAATTGTGGACCAGCTTGGGCAATAAAAAATCAATTCATATCGCTCCTTGGCCAGTATATAAGCCAGAATTTGTCCAAGAGGATATCGTGAATATTACAATTCAGATCAACGGTAAGTTGAGAGGAAGTTTCGAGGCCCCTTCAAATGCAGACAAATCTACTATCGAAAAAATCGCTATGGAAAATGATGTTGTAAAGAAGTGGTTGGAAGGCAAAAAGGTCACAAAAGTTATTGTTGTACCAAATAGGTTGATCAATATTGTGGTTTCTGTTTAGTTAACCTTCAAGGGTGACACTGTGAACAAATATTGATTCAACTTTT
>CAZNUY010000051.1:0-1938 GCA_964576745.1 uncultured Candidatus Saccharibacteria bacterium
TTTGCGCGATTAGCTCAGTTGGTAGAGCATGGGATTGACGTTCTCAGGGTCGCAGGTTCAAGTCCTGCATCGCGCACATGATCATACTTGGAATAGAAACAAGCTGTGATGAAACAGCATTATGTATATTAGAATTTAAGGACAATACATACAGAATATTGGGTAATATTGTGCATTCTCAAATCGAAGATCACAAAATACATGGTGGCGTAGTACCAATGATTGCAAAGAGAGAACATATCAAAAATCTTCCAATCATTTATGAAAGAATTCTCAAAGAAGGTGCTATCAATGAAAAAGATATTGAAAGAATAGCTGTAACAAATGGTCCCGGACTTGAACCAGCTTTATGGACTGGAATCTTATTTGCAAAGGATTTAGGTAAAAGATTAAATATACCTGTTTTCCCTATCAACCATATGGAAGGACATATAGTGTCATCAATGCTTTCCATTTCAAAATCTCATGATGACTACAAAGAGCTAAAGGATATTCCAATGCCATCTATAGCATTATTAATAAGTGGTGGACATACAGAATTGGTAAAAGTAAATAAAATTGGCTCATATGAAATATTAGGATCGACGGTTGACGATGCAGTTGGTGAGGCTTTTGATAAAGTAGCACGCATGCTTAATCTACCTTATCCAGGCGGACCTGAAATATCAAAACTTGCAGAACAAGCAAGACAAAATAATATTGAAAATAAAATCAAATTACCTAGACCAATGATTCATTCAAAGGATTATAAATTCTCTTTTTCAGGCCTAAAAACTGCTGTCTTATATACCCTAAGAGAAATAGTAAGTCCTACAGATGAACAAAAACAAGATATTTCAAGAGAATTTGAAAATGCAGTAACAGAAGTCTTAATTCATAAAACAAAATTAGCAATAGAGAATGAGAATACTCAAAGTCTAATTGTTGGTGGAGGAGTAATTGCAAACAGGCATATCAGACAATCATTTGAGAATTTGGCCTCACAATTTAATTTACCTATTTATTTACCTGTTTCTGGACTTACAGGAGATAATGCCCTGATGATTGCTTTAGCAGGCGCAATAAAGCCCTCGAATGATTACGAGGGCTTTAGAGCTGAAGGCAATCTATCTTTATAGACTCTTCAATTAGATTAGAATGCGAATAACCACCTTACAAAGTTATATACTCTAGTAGTAAGTGGAGCTTTTATAACAACTCCAGCTTGAGAATCATTTGACTCAACTTCTGTATTATTTGTATCAACTGAATCTGAACCATTTGAAGTACTTGTAGATGAATTTATTGAATCTTTATTGATTACATCTTTAGAATTACTTGATGTAACAATTATTCTATTTTTATAAGCATCTATTTCCTTTTGCTGAGTAGCAGTTAATGGAAATGGTGATTTACAATACAATTCATTTATCTTCTTCTTTGTAGTGTAGAATACCTTTCCAGTTGCTAGATTTGATCCCCATGGACTTAATATTTCACTTGAATATCTTGTCTGGAATACCTTTACAGCATTAAATGTCTTTTGATCAAATTTACCATTTATATCTACATTCAATCTTTCACTATTCAATAGGAAAGCTTGAAGCTTAACTACCTCCATTTCTGAATTCTTGGAATTAATTGAAAGATAATCATTTAGATATGAACAAGATGTGTTATCTATAACAATATCACTTCTTCCACTAGATCTTCCACCAGATCTTGATGATCCACCTGATGATCTTGTACTACCTGAATCTGGAGTACTAGGTGTTGATGGATTTGAGCCAACTACGCCACCATTACCCTGATCAGTTGTATTTGGTGCACTACCACCAGATACCACTCCTCCATTACCTTGATCTGTAACAGTTGGTGTAGATCCTGAAGTCACTCCACCGTTACCTTGATCAGTCACTGTAGGAGTTGAACCAGATGTTACCCCGCCATTACCTTGAT
>CAZNUY010000051.1:2038-3413 GCA_964576745.1 uncultured Candidatus Saccharibacteria bacterium
CCTTGATCAGTCACTGTAGGAGTTGAACCAGATGTTACCCCGCCATTACCTTGATCTGTAACAGTTGGTGTAGATCCAGCACCAGATACCACTCCTCCATTACCTTGATCTGAAACAGTTGGTGCATCAGTTGCTGATGGAGCTTCTGCAGATACAATAGCTGGCATAAATACCAAAACAGCAGTAAATATTGCAGTAATTTGAATTATTTTTGTAATTTTATTAATCATTTTGTGTTTTATTCGTCTAACTGATAACATGCGGAGTATACTATATTATAAAATAAAAGTCAATAGGTAAAAGCAAAAAACGCGTGTCAATCCTAGTTAGGACGACACGCGTTTGCGAAATAGTTTTGAGACCTTTTAGGGTCCCGAAACTCGAAAGATCTGAAACTTCTTGTGGAAGTCAGGTAGGTTCATATAGGTTCCACCCTTTACGATGGCCACCCTTGACCAAGTCCCATCAATACCTTGCTTGGACAAAACCTCCCAGGAATCCCAAGGTATTCCTCCCACATAGATCTGATACTCCCCAAATTTTCCCCTAACAATCCGAGGACTCTCGGGGGTTGGATGTAACTCGATCTTGTGCGTTCCGCTATAGACTTCACCATCCTGTCGAATAGTTGCAGTAGCGGTGATCGAGAAGTTGCCTTGCCTGTTAATCCAAGCACGCACACTATCGATCTGGGATTGAGTATCACCGTTATAGGTGGAACATGCAGTACCTACGAAGGCGAACTCTGTCACCCTCGTAGCACTCCAAGACCCCGTAGTGACCAAGGTTCCATCAATCCTTCTACCAACAGCAGAATTAGGATGATAGATGAGATCAAACCTACCAAACTGGTCGAACTTTCCAAGAGAATTTCCCGGATCAGAACTCCGCAGAACAATCTCCAGACCAGAAGGATCGAAGGGTTCGTCCGACCAAGCAGTCACACAGAACCACAGTACCCTTTTGCCCGACCCTGAGGTGGGAGCGATGATACTGTTGATGTCGAGACGATACCCAAACCTTGTCCAACCGTCAAACCAAGAATTCCGAAGAATGTTTGGTAGGACAGTTTGGGTGAAGTTGGGATAGCTGATTTCATTTGTTGTCGGGCCGTAGAACGGCACAATGGAAACGTTGATTGGTGAAGTTCGTATGGAGTTCACGGATGCCAATTTGGCACCATGATTTTCCCCAATCACTACTCCCCCATGACCATAACTTGTCACTGCCGGGGCGTCATCAGCTATAGAGCTGAATCCGAAAAAACCAACAACTAACATCACCGCCAGAATCATGTTTTTCATAGAACTTTTCCTTTCGTCTGCCCTGACCCTATCATATTATGAGTAGATTGTCAATATGTAGACAACTTAAA
>CAZNUY010000052.1:0-3374 GCA_964576745.1 uncultured Candidatus Saccharibacteria bacterium
ATATCTCTATCTGCACCAGTGAGCCCTATCGAGTCTACCCCTAGCATAGCAAGTGCTTTTTCGACCACATCTCTGGTCAGTGTCGATTTGTTTATTTGAGCATAATCACGACATCGTTTGAGGTGATAGTTTGCGGTGCGGGGTGTGAAGCGAGAACGAATCGCTATCTCGCTAACTGCCTCTGGGTGGATTTCAATTTCTAATATTTTTGCGGAGCGTTTGATAATCTCGCCGATCTCGTGATCCGTATAAAATTCCAATTTGAAAACTCCTCCAGAAAAGCGGGAGCGAAGTGGGGCAGAGATCATGGCAATACGAGTGGTTGCTGCTATGAGAGTGAAAGGAGGCAAGTCCAGTTGGATGGTTCTTGCCGAAGGGCCTTTGCCGATAATGATATCCAGTTTGCCACTTTCCATAGCGGGGTAGAGGACTTCTTCAATTGCCTTGTTGAGACGGTGAATCTCGTCAATAAATAAAATATCTCCAGGAGAAAGGTTGGTAAGGACTGATGCAAGATCGCCAACCTTGAGAATTGCAGGGCCAGAGGTGACTTTCATCTGCGCACCAGTTTCTTTTGCAATGAGGTGGGCGAGGGTAGTCTTGCCTAGACCGGGAGGACCATAAAAAAGTATATGCTCTGGTGGGTGTTCTCGCTCTTTTGCAGCTGTTAGGAGGATGTGGAGATTGTCTTTGATGTTTTTTTGGCCGATGTATTCGTCCCAACGTGAAGGGCGCAGGGTCTGGTCTAAGAAACCTGGATCTTTTTCTACATTAATATCATTTGTATTCTTCCTTGACATTTTGATTGCTCTATGCTAGTATAGTCTTGTAAAGGTTTGTTATTCGTTTACATAATTTTTTCTCAAAAACGGTTAAGCAAAATGACCGTATTTTGTTTCGAGCCCGTAAACCTCTAAGCAATGGCCTTCCGAGGTTTGGGCATAGTGCTAAGGACATCTTGGTTGTAACGCTTGTCGTTGCGTACTGGTATTATCCTCGGGACTATGCCTCGCATAACGCATCACGCGATATGATATTGCTTAGAGATTTGTGCGCTCGAACTTCTGAACACATCCTAACCTTGTCCACAGGAAAAAATCAATTGACACGGTGGATAATTTTGAGTTTAGGTAATATTCTAAAATAAAAACACAACTAATCTGTAAGAGCAATGACTCTTTCTATCTCACTTACAGAAGTAATTCCTTGTAAAACTTTGAGGATGCCATCTTGTTTCATGGTTAGTATACCTTGGCCTTTTGCTGCGGACCAAATCTCTCTCTCGCTAGGGTTGCTTTCTACGGCGTTTTCAATTTTTTCATCAATAAGGATTGCTTCATATATACCGATTCTACCTTTGTAACCGGTATTGTTGCATTTTTCGCATCCAGTAGATTCCCAGATTTTTGAGCGATCTTGTGGGACCAGATTCTTGTCTTCTATTTCTCCAATTATTTTTTCTATCTCATTTTTTGTTTCTCCTTCGAGGTTTATTTCTTTTTTGCAATATTGGCAAAGTTTGCGGGCCAATCTTTGTGCCATCGCCACGCGGATAGCCGAGGTTATAACTTTGGAATTGACTCCGAGGTCAATGAGTCTTGGGAAAGTGCCGGCGGCGTCATTTGTGTGCAGGGTAGAGAAGACGAGGTGGCCAGTGAGGGCAGAGTTCACAGCAATGTTTGCTGTCTCGCCATCGCGTATTTCACCGATCATTATGATGTCCGGGTCTTGGCGAACGGTCGCTCTCAATCCATCTGCAAAATCGTAACCCTTGTCGTTGACTTGAGTCTGGACTATTCCTGGCAAGTGATATTCTATAGGGTCTTCGAGAGTGATGATCTTGAGATCAGGTGATTTTATTTTTTTCAAAAAAGAATAGAGAGTCGTTGTTTTACCTGAGCCCGTTGGTCCTGTAGTAAGGATCATTCCATCTGGTCGTGACATTTCTTTCAATAAAATATCTAGCAGTTTTTTTGGAATGCCGAGACTTTCGAGTGGTACATCGATGGATTTTGGATTGAGGATACGCATAACGATAGACTCATTATAAGCGCCGGGAAGTATCGATACACGAACCTCAATATCTCCAAATGACAATTTGATGCTGAAACGACCATCTTGATTGTCTTTTTTTATGTTGAGCTTCATTCCGGAGATGAGCTTGATACGAGAGAGAATGAGTGCGTAAGTTTCGTTGTCGAATTTTATGACATCATGGAGAACTCCATCAAGTCTGTATCGAAGAAGGGTATATGTCTCTTCGGGTTCGAAGTGGATATCGGATGCGCCAATAGCCAACGCTCCGGCTGTACAGGTTTCTAGTATACGTGATACTCGATAGCTCATCCTAGATGCTAGAAGTTTTTCCAAGATCTCGATGATTTGTGGAAGACTTTTTATCTCGTCTATGATCTTTGTTATTTCTTCATTAGAAATTTCGAGCGAGCCAGCCTTACTCTCGTATGCGAAAGATAGATCCTTGTAGCCTGCCCAAGCTTTTTCAAGGCTTTGGGTCGAGGTTATGTAGAGTTCTGGATAATAACCTTTTTCTTTGAGCTCGTTGACCAGAGCCACAACTTTTTCATTTTCGGGATTTCGAGTTGCAATCTTGACCTTCTTGTCGATCATGGCAAAACAAGCCGTCATTGTTTCCTTGGCGCGTTGTTCGTTTATGAGGCGCAGAGCGTCGGCGTTGATTGGGGTGGCAGATAGGTTGATGTATTCGATCCCATATTTGCCCGAGAGGATCTGGACAAGATCTTCTTCTTCCTGATGTAGAAGATCAGCTATTTTTCTTTTTTGTTTGTCCTCGTCAAAGATGATTGTCATTGGGGACATTATAGCGCAAAAGGGTTGTTAGGTTAAACCTAGGGGCGCGCTTGCTGAATTGGGCACAGTTCATTACAATGAAAATGGAAAAGAAGGAGGTGAACACTTGTGTGTGGTGAACTTGAAAACAACAGACGAATTTTGGCAGGGCTGATATACGGAAGAAGGGAATTCACGCTGGTGCAGATCCTGAAAGCATACAAAAAGCGAGTAGGGACCTTGTTGGTTGATGGTTGCCTCGGCGTCAGTGGCTACGTACGACTCTTGCAGGAATACGGTGTTCTTGTATTCAAACAAGGAAAGTACACCGTGCAGGAAAGTGCTCTCGAAAGGCCATGACGTTGGGGGTATATAGTGCGAGGCTCCTGTGGGGGCCTTTTTTGTTTCTCTAAATTGATATTTGGTAAAGACATCATCAGAAGACACCCTTTTCTGACCGCGTTCCGGACATGTGCTATTTTCTAACTCAAAAAGTAGTATGGTAGACCTACACCTTTAGGAGATACTGGTCTACCATACTACTTTTGTGCACCCCAAAAGGGATG
>CAZNUY010000053.1:0-3238 GCA_964576745.1 uncultured Candidatus Saccharibacteria bacterium
TACGAGAGTTCGTCCGCAGATTCCCCTTCCAAGCAACAGGTGCTCAAGTAAGAGCGATCGAAACCATTATCAAAGACATGCGTAGTAATCATGCAATGTCTAGACTACTCGAAGGTGATGTAGGCTCTGGCAAGACCGCTGTCGCTGCAGCAACCGCTTATGCTGTCATGGTATCAAGACCAGATATTACAAAAATTGTGGCTGATTATATTCCAAATATTAACAAGACAGGATCGACACAAAAGAACAACAATGAGACCAAAATTTCAACGTTGGACAGAAGCAATAGCAAACCCCTTTTGAAACCAAGTCAGAAAGTTGTCCGCTCAACAAACCTCCAGATAGCCTATATGTGCCCAACCGAAATCCTCGCCACACAACATTTCGAATCATTCATTCAATATTTCTCATACATGCCTATACAGATCGGTCTTATCACCGGATCTGGTTGTCGCAAATTCCCTTCCAAAATCAACCCAAAAGGCTGGACTGATATTTCAAAAAATCAACTTCTGGAATGGGTCAGGAATGGCGAGATCGCCGTCCTCATCGGTACTCATGCTCTCATCCAGAAAACGGTCAATTTCAAAAATCTTGCTTATGTAATCATCGATGAACAACATCGTTTCGGCACTGCCCAAAGAGCAAAACTAGTAAAGAAGGCTGGAGTTGATATAGAGAGGATTGCTATTGAGGCTGGAAAAAATAAAAGTAATACTAGTCAAAACAAAAATAATCAAAATCAAGGAGGTCAAAATAACCAGACAAATCAATCAGTATCAGCACCTCACCTACTCTCGATGACCGCTACCCCAATACCACGAACACTTGCTCTCACTATGTATGGGGACCTCGATCTAACACTTCTCGATGAAATTCCTGCTGGTAGAAAACCGATCATTACCGAATTAGTCTTGCCTGACAAACGTGATGAAGTTTATGAAAAGATTAGATTGGAATTGAAAGCTGGCCGTCAAATGTATGTGATCTGTCCACGCATTGATGAGCCTGATCCAGACAAGGAGGCTGCCATAATTGCCAAGTCTGTAAAAGAAGAAGCGAAGAGGTTGAAAAAATCTATTTATCCAGAATACGAGATCGGTGTCATGCACGGCAAAATGAGACCAAATGAAAAAGATAGTGTGATGGCCGATTTCAAAGCCGGTAAGATCCACATACTCTGTGCCACCTCAGTCGTCGAAGTCGGCGTCAACGTACCAAATGCGACCGTAATCATTATCGAAGGTGCTGAGAGATTTGGACTTGCCCAACTCCATCAACTTCGTGGCAGAGTGATGAGAAGTACTCATCAAGCGTACTGTTATGCCTTTACCGAAACCAATTCTGCAAAATCAATAGATAGACTCAAAGCTCTCCAATCTGCCAAGAATGGTTTTGACCTTGCCGAACTCGACCTAGCCCAACGTGGTGCCGGACAACTTTCTGGTAGTCAACAGTGGGGTGTCTCTGACATTGCCATGGAAGCACTTCAAAACCTTAAGATGGTCGAAGCCGCACGTAATGAAGCAAGCCTTCTCATCGAAGAAGATATTTCTCTTTCGAAATATCCGCAACTAAGACATCGATTGGACGAACATACAAAAGATGCGCATTTTGAATAAGAGAAATCCCGCGCAAAGGCGGGACTCTTGAGGGCATACAAAGGCATTTACTTCATGCTTTGCCGGATTGCTCAGGATAATCCAACAAATCAAGAACCGCAGTGTTACCAGTTTCCTCAGCATGCTTCCGAATACTTGCGATGCGACCAGAGACGCACGTCAACAAGCCCTGTATTTCATCCAATCGTCGACAGCCATTAGGGTTAAGTGGCGGAAATATTTTGGACCAATCAGCTTTATCGCGCGCTTCAAAAAGTAAGCCTTCAAGTTGCATTTGTTTCCCTTCTCTTGACTCTTTGTTCAAAATCAACACTATCACTATATATTAGTTTGTCAATTTTATAAGCATTTTTGTATAATAAACCACTTTCCTTTCATTGTATTAATAAAAAATAGTACTACAATTAGATGTAGTAGTTCTTTAGTTTATTAACTAACAAGAACACATGTCTACATTTGCTTTCATTTGCCTTATGGCACTATCCTACATAGCAGGCTTCATTACCGCTATGAAAATAAAAGATAAGGGGTGTGATTAATTTGTGCACGCGGAGGGACTCGAACCCCCAACCAATCGAGTATAAGTCGATTGCTCTACCATTGAGCTACGCGTGCTTTCTAATGTATTTCAATCCTGCCATTATGTACCTGTAAAGCTCCATATCTAAATATAATACACTACAGGTTCCGTGTCCAAAGCCGTTCTTATAAGAAAGTTCGGAAAACCGAGATTCTTTTATATAAGGCTTCCTGAATTGCGTAACAGGTATTCTAAGATAGTTTGACCAAAATTGCATCTCTTTTTCAACATCCATGTCCACGTACAAGTGCAATACGACCTTCAAGTTTTTCTTATTTATCTTAAACAAATTTAACCATCTGACAAAAAACTTCAGAGTATCTGGATCTGTATTAGTAACAGCAACAGTACCTTTTGCTGCTTTAGTACCTTCACCCCAATACAAATAAAGGCCGGCTAAAAATTTTTCCCTCTTCGACATAGTACCTATGTCTTTTGAGATTAGATCATATGATTCGATATCCAACTTCTCTCTCTTCAACCTCATAGTGTTAATGTAGTTTTCAATTCGTTGAGGATTTTTGTCCCGCAATTTAACTATTTGCTCTTTCGATAAAGGAAATTTAGACAACCAAAGACTTAAGGTTGATTTACTCACATTTACTTGCTTTTTTATTTGACTGTAACTCAAACCTCTTTGTCTAAGTTTTAGTACTTTTTCTTTCTCCAAATCTTTATTTATCATGAACTAATGATACCATATCACATAATTGTCACTCAATAGTTCGCGTCAACTAAACCTTCTTATCATCACTCTTCTTAACCACTATGCCCTGCGCGACCAAGATCGTCTCGTATTCTTCCCTTTCTATTGTCTCGGTCTCGATCAGACGCTTTGCTATCGCTTCAAAAGCTTTCTTATTATCCAATAAAGTCTTTCTTGCAACTTCACGCGCCTCGGTCATTATCCTAGAAACTTCACCATCAATATCCGAAGCTACTTTCTCGGAATATTCACGATCCGAGACACCCATTCCAAAAAGAACTTTGCCTTGAGCACTTTCGAGAGCGATCGGACCGATCTTGTCTGACATAC
>CAZNUY010000054.1:0-3124 GCA_964576745.1 uncultured Candidatus Saccharibacteria bacterium
TCTTACGAGCCGTTTTGGTCGCTTTTTTTGTTTTGGCCATACAAAAGAGATTATTGGAGATTATTATTAATTAGGCCTTATATTAAAGGATTTTTAGGGAATATGCAAGCGGTCCCGATGCAAGACCGGGATGTGTCATTCGACACCTTCGACTGGCTCACCATGAGGAAGCTCAGGACAAGTCATCCCCTGCGATGGTTTACAGCACTAAGGTACTTGTAAATTATATTCAATCCCAAAAAATTCGTTCTATCTGACTTGAAATCTTTTCACCCTTGCAGTGTTTTAACATTCCAAGATAGGAAGAGATAGTATTAGTAAATTTACCTTCATTAATTGACCCTTGCTCATACTGAAATCTGACATCAGTCATTTTTCTAAACATTCTGTTTTTTGTACTTGTACGAAGTATTCTATAATATGGAAATAAAACATATCCAAGAAAATCACCCCCTATCGCAATTTTCCTTATTTCAGTTTTTTGTGGGTGAAGATCCAATTTTAATTCATTTTGAAGAAAGCATGAAATTTTTGGAATTATACTTTTAAGATCTAATTCTCTATTATTTATAATAACAAAATCATCACAATAACGAATATAATATTTTATTTTAAGTTTATGCTTAATAAACTGATCAAATATATTCATATAGATATTTGCAAACAGCTGACTAGTAACATTGCCGAGGGGAATACCTTTCTCTGGTGTATGGTTGAAAGATTCAATAATTTCCTTAATTAGATTTAATAACCTACCATCTGTGATGTGTTTTGAAATGAGATCAATTAAAATACGATGATCAACTGAATCAAAAAACTTTCTAATATCACACTTGAGAACAAAAGTTGGTTGTGAATAATTTTTTGATGCTTTGCGCAAAAATACTTCCAATCTATTTATTCCTGCATGTGTACCCTTTTGAGTTCTTGATGAATAAACATCATAAATAAATGATGGATCAAATACATGATACAATTTCCTATAAATAGCATGAAATAGGACCCGATCTCGTATACTTGCTATATGTATAACCCTGCGTTTTGGATCTTGAATGATACACACTTTATACGGATGTAGTCTGAATTCATTAGTGATAAGTTCATTATGCAATTTGAACAAGTGATCTTCGAGATTAAGCTCAAAATTAGCAGCACCTTTATTTGATCTTTTATTCTTAGAAAATTCTCTCCATGCCAAAAAAATATTTTCAATAGAAATTACATCACAAAAATCACAACTATGATGACCCCCCCCGATAATACTATTCCTATAATTCATACAATAAGATTACTATATAAAGATCTTTATTGCATTTCTAATAAACTTTCTAAAAGAGATAAGCTTGGAATTCATTCTGCAGTAGAATCTCTATGTCTTGAATTATTATCATTGGCGATTGAATCAGCGTTTAGACCAATGTCTTCAAAATTAAATTCGCTTGAAATACTACGAATAAAAACAGAAATACTAAAACATCTAATAAGAACTGAACGAGAGCTTATGATAATAGATGAGGAAAAATATCTAAAACTTGAAGGAGAATTAATTATGATCTCAAAAATGGCTAATGGTTGGATAACCTTCGTAATACAAAAGGAACTTTCAAAATGAAAGATCCTTTGCAAGAAACTTCCTGCCGAGCCCGGATATTCGGATTCCTGTTGTCAGGATTGTACCAGTTGACCTTGAACTTGTCGTCGTTCCAGTTCGCGTACGGAACGTTGCCGTTCGAATTGCGAGAGCCGCGCTTTTATCCTTCTCCTTCCTTCCATCTCCGAATATCTTTTTCAAAATATTCTGTGTCCTCTTGTAGTTTTTCAAGCATTGTATGAAAAAAGATAAGCAGTTTCTAAAATAAGATAAATTGTTATCTAAAAATGTAGACCAATTTGATAATCTTAATTTAATCTTACATGAAAAATGCTCGGCCCACAACAAAAGTGGAACCGAGCAAGTGTACAAGCCGAGCCATGTCAAAGTGTAACTGCCTGCCGAGCCCGGATATACGGATACCCGCAGTCAGGATTGTACCAGCCGACCCTGAACTTGTCGTCGCCCCAGCTCGCGCACGGAACGTTGCCGCGCGAACGGCGAGAGCCGGAACACAATGTTAACGTCCTCGTGTCCAAATGTTCGCCAGTCTCTCGATAGTGGATCAGTTCATGAAGCCCTCGCTCCAAAAAGGTTTCAGTCTTCAGCGCCCGTTCCGCAATCATATCCGCGGATATGTTACGAAGATCGTAATCCGAATCAGCATCATCCTTAACCCAAATCGCGTACGGTCCGCGAACTGGGTGCCGTTCATCCTTATTGGCGGGAACTGCCAAATCGAGATCATCCGCATACCGCCAACTGGGAAACGAGGCTTCGCAGACACCGAAGGCCCGATTGTTGGTGAGTGAGACATCTGCAGAGACAATCAGTCGGTCGATACCCTTCTGACGTTCCGGAATGACAAGGCCGGATTCGATCCAAGTCCAACCGAGTTCGGTGTACATTCTCTTGAGGTCAGAGACTTGATCATCAACTGTCCGTTTCGCACAAGGCTTGGGACGCTCGCGGAGAACTTGAATCCTGGGAGTATTCAAGACTTTATTGGATAGCGGTGCCACCACTTCAGTCGCAACAGGTTGTTCCTCCAGCTTGGGAACAAGGACACCCCTGATCGCTTCCCAAAGCGGGTGATCGGACTGCTCTTTCGCCTCCAGGACCACATTCCGGGGCAAACCCCAAGAATTGACTTCCGACGCAAACCGCCCAGCCAGAGCAAAGACCTGCTCGGGGGTAGCTTTCTCATTATTCATATGTTTTCCACATCTTCATGGTGCCATCCGTATTTCTCCTGCTTTCTAGTTTGCAAAGCGAAGAAATAGGGTCAGGTGCAATCAGAAGTGGTCTGAAAACTAGACTACCATAGTATTTGACTTGTGTCCAGTAAGCTGTTACCGGGATGTGTCACATCCCGACCTTCCCTAGCTCCGCTTTCCTTATCGACAAAACTTGGCATTTTTTAGCGAGTTCGGCGACAACGTCATTTTTACCATCTTTTTCTGCTTGACGAAGATCCATCATTGCCTTAGATAATTCATCATTAATGAAATCCAATTCAAAATTTTTCAAAAG
>CAZNUY010000055.1:0-3037 GCA_964576745.1 uncultured Candidatus Saccharibacteria bacterium
AGGAAGTGGTCAAACGCTGGTTGCAAATCTCAAAGTCCATCGGCAAGAATCCACTTGGTGATTGGGGAGTTTCTGCTTCTCCAAACATCAAGACCAAAGGTATGCGTGATTATGCTTTCTTGGTTATCCGCAAACATGGTTCTCCTATACACTTCCGTGAAGTTGCAAAACAGATCGGAACAATGTTCAACAAAAAGGCTCACGTTGCAACGACTCACAATGAACTCATCAAGGACTCTCGTTTCGTCCTAGTCGGTCGCGGTCTCTATGCTCTCGCAGAATGGGGTTATGCTCCAGGAGTAGTGAGAGATGTTATCAAGACCGTACTTTCGAAAAATGGTCCAATGACAAAAGAAGAAGTTATTGACAAGGTTATGAAAGAAAGATACGTCAAAGAAAACACCATTATCGTCAATCTTCAGAATCCAAAATATTTCAAAAGAGACAAAGATGGTAAATACGCTCCAATAGGAGAAAAAGCAAAAGCTTAAACGAAAATCACCCTCTGGGTGATTTTCGTTTGAGTAAACTAGTGTGGTATAATTAATTTATGCCAATTGATAGTCCAGTGGAATCCACTCTAAGTCTGCTCCAAACCAATCTATTGCCCAACGCGGTCCAATACGCTCTTGCAATTGCTCCATTTTTATTGGTAATAATTATGGCTCAAATATTTTGGAAATTATGGAAAGAGTATGTAAGAAGTAAGGCTATTTTGGAAAAGAAATATGTTGTTTTGGAATTGAAGTTACCAAAAGATACTTGGAAATCACCCAAGGCTATGGAGATCTTTTTTAATTCTCTACACAATTCATCAGATGGAAGTACTTATGGAAAATTTTGGAAAGGTGAAACAAGACCGTGGTATTCCATGGAGCTTATTTCAGTCGAAGGTATAGTCAAGTTCCTGATTTGGACAGAAGATGCAAGGAAACAAGGTGTAATGTCAGCACTCTATTCACAATTTCCAGAGATAGAGATAAAGGAAATCCCCGATTATACTCGATCCGTTCATTTTGACCCAAAAGAGATACGGATATGGGCTGCAGAATTTGGTTTTGTTAATAAAAAGCCTGTTTATCCGATCAAAACATATATTGACTATGGTCTGGAAAAGGATCCAAAAGAAGAATTCAAGGTTGATCCTATGTTACCGCTTATAGAGTTCATGGGTAGCGTTGGTCCAAATCAACAAGTCTGGATGCAGATTATGGTGCAAGCTCATATTGCAAAGAATAGAAGGAAGAAAGGCAAATTCTTTGAACTTGAAGATGGGTGGAAAGAAGAATCAATCGAGGAGATAAATAAGATACTAATGCGTGATCCAAAAACTAAAGTAGCAGGTTCAAAAGATGATGCTACAGGCTTTACAAAAATGCCATCGATTTCTGAAGTAGAAAAAGAGGCGGCAACTGCGATTGAGAGGAGAATTACCAAGCCAGCATTTGATGTTGGTATACGTTTTCTTTATATCACCAAGAAAGATGCTTTCAATGGGCCGTTCGGTATAGGAGGGATTATCTCAAATATGAAGCAGTTCAATCATGAACATCTAAATGGTTTCAAGCCAAATGGTGATAAGTGGCACCCAAGTATTGGTGATCCGTGGACGGATTTTCGCAATTGGAGAAGAAATAAATACGCTAAGTTGGCACTTATGGCCTACAAACGTAGATCATATTTCCATCCACCGTTTGTCTCTAAACCAATAGTTATGAATACCGAGGAATTGGCTACAATTTATCATTTCCCAGGTTCAGTAGCTCAAACACCAAATCTTGATCGTATCCCATCAAAGAAGGCTCAAGCTCCTGGTAATTTACCAACGTAATGCCAATATTTAAACTTTTTTCAAAAAAGGTCTTGTATGTAATTGCTACTATTGGAGTGGTTTCTGTTTTTACTTTTATTGCTTTTTCTATACCACCAAAAGATTTTCCTGAAAAAAAGATTGTATCGGTAAAGTCTGGACAGTATCTATCAACCATCGCTATCAATCTTGAAAAAGCAGATATTATCAAGTCCCCATTTCTCCTCAAAGTTTTTGTGGTACTTTTCTCCGGACATCGCCAAGCTTTGGCGGGTGACTACCTCTTTGATAAACCAGAATCAGTTCTGAGGATAGCGTATAGACTGGTAAATGGTGTTCAAGGTATTCCAAAATACAAAGTAACAATCATGGAGGGTATGACTGTAAAGCAGATGGCCAATGCTATTAAAAGAGCAATTCCTGTTTTTGATAGTGAGACTTTTTTGGTATTGGCCAAGCCGTATGAGGGATTTCTCTTTCCCGATACGTATTTTCTTTATGAAAATGTCTCACCTGATAGTGTGGTAGAGCAATTACGAGAGACATTTAGAGAAAAGATCAAGACGCAACTTCTATCGATCCAAGCCTTTGGCAAACCACTTGAGGATGTTGTAATCATGGCATCTATTGTAGAAAAAGAAGCTTCAAATATGAAGGATCGTAAAATAATTGCTGGAATATTATGGAAAAGATTGGAGATCGGCATGCCCCTCCAAGTAGATGCACCATTTTATTACACTTTAGGCAAGGATTCGGCATCCATTACAAAATCTGATTTGACTACCGATACACCTTATAATACTTATACAAACAAAGGTCTGACTCCAACCGCTATTGGCAACCCTGGTTTGGGGGCGATCGAGGCTACAGTCAATCCGACAAAAACTAATTACTTGTTCTATTTATCTGATAGGAAGGGGGTGACACATTATGCTGTGGATCATGACGGACATGTTGCAAATAAGGCGAAGTATTTGAGATAGGTTGCAATTTTAAATCTAAAAAATTAAATCTCAAATCTTAGGCGCAAGTTTACAAAAATGTCATTGTGTTTTATTATCACAATATGAAAATTGGTGTCAAAAAGCGCGTATTTGTGGGTCTATCTGGCGGTGTAGATAGTGCTGTTTCGGCTGGTTTGCTATTGAAAGCTGGCTATGACGTTACCGGAGTTTTCATCAAGGTTTGGCAACCCGATTGGATAGAGTGCAATTGGAAAGAAGAGAG
>CAZNUY010000056.1:0-3013 GCA_964576745.1 uncultured Candidatus Saccharibacteria bacterium
AAAAAGCATCTTTTGAAATAAAGAAAATTGATAAAGTAAAATCAACAAAATTCTTTCCATCATCATTTGTTCAATCTTGCAAATCGATAGCCAATTACTATTCGACTAGTACAGGCTCAGTTATCGATGCAATTGTTTCAAATCAAATTCTCGATAATATTGGCAAAATAAAAGCTCCAATAGAAAATCAACAAACCAAAATTGATACAGATTCAGCAAAGACAAATCCTACAAAGGTCAACGTAAATATAGAGAATAAATTTGGCAGTCGAATCTTCGCTGTTCAAGGTGATGACACTGATCGGATCAGTGCTTGGAGAAGTCTCATCCGCCAAGAATTTGCTAACAAAAAGTCAGTAGTCATTTATGTCCCAACCATCGAAGACTGCAATCAATTCTTTTCCGCGCTCGAAAAAGGCATTGAGGGTTACATATATATATTGAATAGCGCCATTACTCCAAAAAAAGTCGCAAGTACATGGAAGATGATAGCAGAGACAGATCATCCTATTGTTATCATTGCTACAGGATCGTTTTCTATTTTACCCAGATCTGATATCCGAACGACCATCATCGAAAGAGAGAATGGTCGCGGTTGGATCCAGCAAAAGAATCCATATCTAGATATACGCCACGCACTCATCGAATGTGCCCGAACAAATCATCAGTCTATATATCTAGCAGATAGTTTGTTACGTCTCGAAACTCTTTATCAAGTAGAAAATGAAAGTTACGAAGAAGGATCGCCATTCAAATGGCGTTCAGTCTCTCTCGCCGAAGACCTTCTTGTGGATATGAAAAATGAGAAGAAAGACTTTGCACCAAATACCAGTCAAATATCTGATGCGGATATAACCGAGAATAGTAGCCGAAATAATTCAAAAAAAATAGAAAATACACCGAGTCGTTTTCGAGTTTTATCAAATGAGCTCAAAGCCCTGATCGCTAGAAACCACGTCGAGAATACTCACCTCTTCATTTTTGCATTACGTCGTGGTCACTCACCGATCACCGCCTGCGACGACTGTGGTACCATCGTGACTTGCAGGAACTGCAGTAGAACGGTGGTACTGCATACCAGTCCAGAAAGTGGCAAGAATTATTTTATGTGTCATATCTGTGGTGAGCGTCGAAGCGCCAATGAAACTTGTTCGCATTGCGACAGTTGGAGACTTACTCCGCTGGGCATCGGCATAGACAAGGTTGAAGAAGAGATTAAAAAAGATTTCCCAGATGTGGAAATAATAAAATTAGACGCAGATTCGAGCAAAACCGAAAAAGAAATAAATCAAAAATTAGAGAAGTTCAAAAGTCGTCCGGGTAGTATTCTACTCGGTACCGAATTGGCTCTCCAATATCTAGTCGACAAGATTGACCATATTGCCATCGTTTCTCTGGATTCACTTTTTAGTTTGCCAGATTTCCGAATTCACGAAAAGATAATGTACAATCTCGTGCGATTGCGTGCGGAGGCAACTCGATCGATCTTGGTGCAGACGAGAAAAATTGATCAGAAAGTTTTCGAGTATGGACTAAAGGGCAATCTCAGTGACTTCTATCGTATGACCGTGGATGAGCGTAAACAATACAACTACCCTCCATTTTCTATATTAATAAAAATAACAATAGAAGGTAAAAAAGAAGAGATTGCAAATACAATGGCTGACGTTGCCAAATTCCTCGAACCTCAAGAGTTGGACATTTTCCCAGCATTTACAGCGACCGTCCGTGGCAAATCTGTCATCCACGGACTCATCAAAATAGCTAGTCACGCTTGGCCAGACGCTGAGCTCTCCGATAAGCTCCGTTCTCTGCCACCAAATGTTATGGTCAAAATCAATCCAGAGAGTTTGCTTTGATGCCGAGGTCGCACCTCGATAATATCTATATTTATAGCCATTATTTTATAATCTTCTCCCAAAATAGCAAATTTTGCTTGACAAATTTTATGGGTATGCTATACTACTCACAGTTAAGTACATTGATTAAAGCTCGCACGCACCATAATGGGTTTGAAATTCGAACCTAATATGGTGCGCGCGATGCAAAGTGAGGGCTACCACCCGAACAATGCTAGCAAGCGGCCAGCCTGCCCACCTCATTAAGTACGGCAGGTGCTCCAACCCCCTTTTTCACTGCTTCATCCGGGGGGAAGTGGTCACCTAGGAAAGGGACGCCGACACGCTTTAAGCATGTCAAGAAACTGAAGTTGTTGTGAAAGTCGTGTACACGACCAAACACCGACCGATGTTGGGGGACGCTCCTTTAACCGCTTGCAAAAAAACGCCAGGACTGATCACTCTGGCGAAACAGTGCGGGCTTGGATGAGCTCGCTACGCTACTGGCGCGGAGGGTTAGTGGTTTCGACCACGCCTTCCGCGCCTCTTCTTTTATCCCAAAAATGCTCGACTGTATCACAGATGGATGCATATGTCAGACACCTGCATTACAGAGGCTGCCGAGGTCGCACCTCGATAATAATTTCCCAAACAACCATTTGTCTGTTATAGTTTCCCCATGATCGAAATAGTCCAAAAAGAACAACCGGTACTGCGTAACAAGGCAAAAGATGTGCCACTTTCTGATATAGGAACAGACAAAATCAACAAGATCATCGCTGATATGATCGTAGCAATGGATAGTCAGAAAGACGGCATTGCTCTAGCAGCACCCCAGATCGGCGTACCACTGCGCATCTTCGTAGTAAAAGGCAAACTTCTCCGCCAAGCAGATCACAGCTACAAAGGTGGTGACGAGGACTTGGTTTTTATCAATCCAGAAATAGTGAAACTTTCAAAAGAAAAGAAAGATGTCGAAGAAGGTTGCCTCTCTGTCCGCTGGTACTATGGCAAAGTCAAAAGGTCTGTTCGCGCCACCATCACCGCATACAACGAAAAAGGCGAGAAGGTTGAACGCGGTGCCAGTGGAGTATTGGCTCAAATCTTCCAACATGAGACTGATCACCTAAATGGTGTTCTATTCATAGACAAAGCAAAAGAGCTCTGGGAAATGA
>CAZNUY010000057.1:0-2926 GCA_964576745.1 uncultured Candidatus Saccharibacteria bacterium
TGGTAATGGATACTATTCATATTCATGGACAGGTACTGATGGTCTAAATAGTTCACACAAAGATGCGTATTACAATTATTCTACAACTGGTACAAAACATGCTTCCGTAAATATTACTTCAGGTGGTCATACAATTACAGTAAATTGTAATCCTGTAAGTATTACTTACCCTTACCCAGTCAATTATGAAACTGTGTATGCTGGTTCGTACACAAGACCAATCTATGTGAACAAATATCAAAATCTTGATGTAGGTTGTTTCGTTGATCCTACAAATGCAAAAGTAGATCAGCCAGTAACGTGGACTGCTGAGGTTACAAATGCAGTCGGACCCATTACATATTCATGGACTGGTTCAGAAGGTCTAACCGGCTCTCAAAGTTCTGTGATCAAATATTATGGAACTCCTGGATCAAAGAGTGCAATTGTTACCGTGACATCGGCCGATGGTAGAACTGCCACAAAGGCATGTAGTAATGCTATTACAATTTCGACAACAAAAATAGTAAAAGCTCCGGTAAAGTCTACAGTAGCTTATACTTCAGCTAAAACTGAAGCAAAACCAGTGGCTGTTGTTCAAACTCCAAAACCTGTCGTTGATCTTGCGTCATCTGATACAGCTCAAAATACAAATCAGTCTGCAGTTTCACTTTTATCTCTAAATAATGTTCCTTGGGGATGGGTCGCGGTTATCATTATCTTGATCTTATTCTTCACAGTGATGTATCTCTTGTTCAATAACAAGAAGATATAAGAAGGGACGGTGTGCAAGACGGGTGTGAGCAATCAAATAAAATGTTTGTGACAGGATAGAAAATAATAAAACAAAAATCCGCTGAGTAACTCAGCTGATTTTTGTTTTACCTCTTACCTCTTACCTTTAACCTTAATTTTTTATCTCCTTTCTTTTATTTCAGACATCAGTTGACTTAAAACCTCCTCTCGACTCAACTGACCAACCTGACCTCGATCACGATTCTCTAGAGTAACTTTGTCAGCCTGCATATCTTTGTCTCCAATGATGATGAAGTAAGGAATTCGGGCAGTCTTTGCATTGCGGACTTTTTTGCCAAAGCCGTCATTCGATAGGTCCAATTCTGAACGGATCATATTGTCACGAAGCATATTGTGGATCTTTTGGGCGCTGGCTATATGGGCCTCGCCAATAGGGATAACTTTGACCTGTACTGGAGCAAGCCAAAGAGGGAAATTGCCACCATAATGTTCGATAAGGAAACCGAGGAATCTCTCGTGAGTACCAAGTGGTGCTCGGTGAATACAGAGAGGAGTTTTTGCTACTCCATCTCGATCTGTGTATACAAGATCGAAGCGTTTTGGTACGGCGAAGTCAACTTGATTTGTGGCAAGGGTGAATTCACGGCCAATAGCACTCCAGACCTGAACATCGATCTTTGGGCCGTAGAAGGCTGCCTCATTTGGTACTTCTATATACGGGATTTTGGAATCAATGAGAACATTGCGGACCATGTCTTCTGTTTTCTTCCATAATTCTGGTTCGTTGACGAATTTGTCTCCTAGGCGCTTTGGATCGTGAGTGGAGAAGCGCATCACATATTTTTCTACTCCGAAGATCTTGAAATACTTGATGTACATTTCGTTGACTGCCCGGAATTCATCGGCAAATTGCTCCTCAGTACAATAGATATGAGCATCATTCATCTGCATGGTTCGAACGCGCATTAGTCCGAATAATTCACCGCTTTTCTCGTGACGGTAACAAGTGCCGTACTCAGCCAAACGCAACGGTAGATCGCGATAACTTCTCATTCTTGAGCTGAAGATCTTGTGGTGATGAGGGCAGTTCATGGCTTTGAGATAATATTTACCACTCTCATATTCCATTGGAGGGAACATGCTTTCTTCATAGTATGGTAGGTGACCACTGCGGAGATAAAGAGCATCTTTTGCAATGTGAGGTGTACGAACTCGGACATAGTTCATTTTGAATTCGGTCTCTTTTGCAAGTCTCTCCAATTCTTCGATCATTGAACCTCCGTTTGGCAACCAGAGCGGAAGCCCTGGTCCGACTTGATCATCAAATTCGAAAATATCCATCTCTTTGCCAAGTTTGCGATGATCTCTCTTTTCGGCTTCTTTCATCATCTCTTCGTATTTGACCAATTCTTCTTTTGTAGCAAAAGCTAGGCCGTAAATACGCGTCAACATTTTGTTGTCTTCATTGCCTCGCCAATATGCGCCCGCGATACGAGAAAGTTTAAATGACTCTGGGTCGATATCTTTTGCTGGATTGTCACTATGACCGCCACGGCATAGATCGGTGAAGTTGCCAGCAGTGTAAAGAGTGACCTTTTCGCCCTTGCTAGTGATCTCTTCGATCAATTCTAGTTTGTAATGATTGCTAGAAAAGAGCTTCTTGGCTTCATCGGGACTAACTTCTTTGCCCACCATCTCTTTCCAAGAAGGTAAGAGTTTGCGCATTTTCTTTTCGAGGCCTTTTAGATCTTCGGTGGTGATAGGAGAAGAAAATTCAAAATCGTAATAGAAACCATTGTCGACGGTAGGACCAATAGTTGGTTTGGCATCAGGATAATTTTCGAGCACAGCTGCAGCCAATAGGTGAGCAAGCGTGTGACGAAGATTGTTCAATTTTTCTTGATTTATTTGGTCCATGGGATTGGTTGTTATTAATATTTATAATTATGGCATTTTATTTGGATAAAAAATAATACCCCGACAAGCCATTGCTTGCCCGGGCGAAAAATTCGCGGTTCCACCGGACTTCACTACTTTCGTAGTCTTATTGTTGGATTAGGTGCTTTTTGCACAAATCATTACGATTTCGATGATTGGTAGTCACCGCAATTTCCATATGCAGTAATGATATCTAACTATAAACGTTTTGTAAAGATAATTTCTTCATTACTTTTTGATAATTATTTTATCA
>CAZNUY010000058.1:0-2857 GCA_964576745.1 uncultured Candidatus Saccharibacteria bacterium
CATTCATCATGCCCTTGTTCAACCAACACTATAAATCTCTAAATAAATCACAAAAAGAGGCCGTTGATTCTATCGAGGGTCCAGTAATTGTTATTGCTGGTCCGGGTACTGGTAAGACTACAATTCTGACACTTAGAATTGCTAATATTTTGCTCAAAACCGACACTGCTCCAGAAAATATCTTGGCTCTAACCTTCACCGAGTCTGGATCCTATGTCATGCGCAAAAAGTTGGTTGATCTCATCGGAGCTTTTGCTTACAAAGTAAACATTCACACTTTCCACGGTTTTGCTGAGAGGATAATTCAGCAGTATCCAGATTATTTCCCGAGAATAATTGGCTCAAAAGTTATTACTGATGCTGAGCAAATAAAAATTATTGAAAAACTTGTACAAGCTAAGGATATTGATTTACTACGACCGTACGGAGATCCAAACTATTATGTGCGTCCTATTTTGGCTGAAATAAGTACTTTGAAAAGAGAAAATATCTCACCAGATAAATTTTTGGAAAGTATAAAAAAAGAAATAGCTTTGCAAAAAACCGACTCCAAAGGTAAGAAGGAACTTTCGGCTACTGAGATTGAAAGAATAAAAAAGCGAAATGATAAAAATTTTGAGCTCGCTAGAGTGTATGAACGCTATGAAGCAGAATTGACCAAACAAAAATATTACGATTTCAACGATATGTTATTGGAGTTGATAGGTGTTATGGAAAGTGAAGTCAATTTCAAACTAATATTACAAGAAAGCTTCCAGTATATTTTGGCGGATGAGCATCAGGATGCCAATGCCTCGCAAAATCGTATTTTAGAATTACTGTCTGATTTTCATGATGCACCAAACCTATTTATTGTCGGCGATGATAAACAGGCCATATACCGTTTTCAGGGTGCATCATTGGACAATTTCCTATATTTCAAAGACAAGTACAAAGATGCCAAAGTTATTGAATTGACTCATAATTATCGTTCACAGCAGGGTATATTGGATGCTTCGCATAGCCTTATTGCAAAGAATCCCACTATTCCAGGTAGGGAAAGAGCAAAACTTATTTCATTACAAATTGGTAGTAAACCGATAAATGCATACGAATTTCCCGATCTTGATAAAGAACTTCAACATCTCGCATATCTAATAAAGGATTATATAAAGAAAGGTTCAAAACCAGAAGAGTTGGCAATTTTGTACAGAACAAATAATGAAGCCGAAATAATTGCTAAGGTTTTGAAAAAGGAAAATATTAGATACAGAATAGAATCTGATCACAACATTTTGGAAGAAATGGATCCGGCCAAGCTCGTAATAATATCGAGAGCAGTCAACGATTTGTCATCCGATAATTTTTTGGGCAAGGCTTTGTTATTGCCAGAATTTGACTGTGACCCCGGAGCGGTATCCTTACTATTCAATTTTGCCAGAAAAGAAAAACGACCTCTTTTTTCAGTTATCAATACCTTGAAAAAAGATAAACTGTTCGCAGAGCTCGATAAGAGTAGTACTGATAAAATTATCGGTACTTACGAAAAGTTGACTACTTGGGCTCATGAAGCTCAGTATCAAAATTATCCAAATCTTTTACAAAAGATAATCGAAGAAATTCAAATATTACCTTCTATTATCAATGATACAGACTCTCTGCCTAGACTATCTGCATTGGAAGATTTTTTTGGTCAAGTAGTCAAAATAAGTCAGTCAAAAAAGACTTTTTTGCTGGTTGATTTTGTAGAATATGTCGATGTTATTGTAGATCACGGCTTGGTTACAAAGAGAGGTTTTACCGAACATATCGATGGGGTCCGACTAATGACTGCTCACCGTTCAAAGGGTTTGGAGTTCGACCATGTTTTTATTGTAAATTGCTTTGACGGTAATTGGGGTAATAGAAGTAAGCGTAATTTATTCCAAATTCCTATTATAGACAGCGCTCGCGATTCTGGAAATATCGAGGATGAAAGACGATTGTTCTACGTTGCATTAACTAGAGCAAGAGAGACCGTCCATATCTCTTTTTCCCGGATAGTTGGAGACAAGGAAACGGTCGTTAGTCAATTTTTGACAGAAATTGATGAAAATAACATGCAGTTTACTGAACCACGTATTATTGAAAGCGATATTTTGGGTCAAAAAACTATTTATAATAAAAAAAGTGATCTATCAATCTTGGATCCAAGTTTCGTAAAGTCCAAGTTTATCGGTCAGCCATTGTCTGTGACCCATCTCAACAATTATCTCGAATGTCCATGGCAATATTTTTTCGTCAATTTGATCCGTATCCCACAAGTCGAAACAAAACATCAGGTTTATGGAACAGCGGTTCATAATGCTCTTCGATCGTTCTTTGAGGCTTACAAAGATGAGAGAGATTTATCAAAGAAAGAATTGATCGAGATTTTTGAACACAATATAGTCGGTTCATCTATGAGTTTGGAAGACAAGAAAGATTCAATAAAAAAAGGTAAAAATGCTTTGTCTGGTTATTATGATGAATATAATGGTAGTTGGAATAGAAATATTTTTACGGAGTATGGAATAAAGGTTCCAAATTTTGAAATTGATGGCCAAAATTCTATCACCCTGACCGGAAATTTGGATAAGGTTGAGCTTATTGATGGTAATAATGTGGCTGTTATTGATTTCAAAACTGCCAAACCAAAATCTAGAAATGAAATTGAGGGTAAGACAAAAGAAGCGGATGGTAATTACAAAAGGCAATTGGTTTTCTATCAGCTATTGTTGGAGTTGGAAGGGAAGTACAAGATGAATAGTGGCACGATTGATTTTATTGAACCTAATGATCGAGGTTTGTACAAGAGAGAACAATTTATAATAGAAAAAAGTGAAGTCGGAGCTTTGAA
>CAZNUY010000059.1:0-2809 GCA_964576745.1 uncultured Candidatus Saccharibacteria bacterium
ACTTTTGATACAGCCTGTTCACTGTCGACGCACTGACTGAAATCTACAACATTGAGTCCTAAGTCTTTTGCAATAAGAGGAAGCTGTTTTGGATCCAAACCTTCGGGTGAGCTTTGTGTTACGGCCGGCGTTACTTCATACAATTTCTTTTGATATTCCCAATATTTTTTCTGACCACCAACGATACCTGCACATTCTATTGCTTGAGATTCCTTTCGGGCATTCTTGTGAAGCACTTGACCGTTAGCGTCTGGAGCATCTAGTGGCAGACTTCTGTATACCCAAGCTACTTTGCCTGTTTTTTCATATTTTTCCATTATTTGATGCATTGTTTCGTTGAAGATTTTGCAAAATGGACATGAAGGATCTGAATATTCAACTAGCTTTATAGGAGCATTTGGATTGCCGAGTATATTGTCTTTGTTAGTTACTGGGGAAAGATTGACCGTTCTTTGTGTCTGTTCGGTATTTGCGACTGGTGCGGGGTTTGAAACTGGTTTTTTGACGTAAATAATAGCGATAGCAATGATTGCTCCAGCTATTATGATTGCGCTCGATATATTGAGTGGACTTGATTTATTTTCCATATTATTGATATTAGTAATAAATTATTAAAATGGTAAAGTGAATGTCATAGCAGATGAATTTGGCGTATCCCAGTCGGAAGTATCTAGTTTGATTTCCTTTGTACCTCCTAGATCTTTGAACTTAAGATGTTTGTTTGTTTTTGCATAATCGTAGAGGTCTCTTGTAAGTCTAACATCTTCTATGCAATATGAAATAAGCTTATCGATCTCGCCATTTCGCCACCAATGGACAGCATCTGTGCCGTGACCAGTTTTGTTTTTTCCTAGAGTAGCCTCGCCGACACTATCTAGCTTCAATCTTCTTCCCAATGTTTTCTGCACTTCTTTCATCAGGTCTAGACTTTTGATTTTGGTCAAATCTCCTGGATAATATTTATTCAAGATTGGTATATCAAAGTGATCACCATTCCACGTGACGAGCATATCTGCCTGCTCGAGTATTGGCCAAAGTTTGCCAAAATCTGCCTCTAGGTAGCTCGAAAATTCGCCTGTCTGTGAATCGTGTATACAAATAACAGATATATCAAGAGCCGTCGGATCATTTGAGCCAACATCTTGAAAGAAATTCTTGGTTTCCAAGTCAAAAGTAATTGTTCGCATAATTTTATTGCAGTTTGCAGGTGCGGGTCTGCAGATGTCTGATATCTGCAGATCACATTTACAGAGGTGACACCTCTGTATCCATTGCAGTTTCGGTTCCGCTCGCCAAATCTTTTATTTTTAATTTGCTTGATTTGACCTCTTCATCACCAATACAGATGACATTTTGAATACCTCTTTTGTTGGCATTACTTATCTGATCGCCAACCTTTTTATTTGAAAGATCAACGAAGACTTTTTTGTTCTTGTTACGCAATCTCTGCGCAACTTCTAATGCGTATGAGGTATTCTGATCACCGAGAACACAAATAGCTATATCGGCCTGCGCTGTCTTTGCGGGTAAGCTATTGTATGTTTCCATCAGATCTTTTGCTATGAGGTCGCCAGCACCAAAACCTACGGCTGGTACTTTTTCATTACCAAAAAGTGCCAATAGATCATCATAACGTCCGCCACCAAAGACCGATCGGCGGTTGGCTGGATTGAGATCAAAAACTTCAAAGACATTGCCCGTGTAGTAGTCAAAACCGCGCATTAAGCTCTGGTCAAATCTGATATTAGTAATGCCGAGCTTTTCTAGTCCAGAAATGACTTGCTTTATCTCCTTCAGACCCTGATGCTCATCGGTTGTCTGTGGAAGATGCGTCAAGAACTCTTCGAAGTTCTTGGAATTTAGAAGAGTAAGGAATTTTTGCACATTTAGAACTGCTTTGTCATCGGTACCAAAAAATTCTTCAACTCCTAGCAGGAAGGTTTCTGGCTTCAGTTTGTCTTTTTTGTCAATAAGTTTTGAGATCTTGTAAGCACGATCCTCATCTAGCCCAAAAACGTCCTTGGTAATGTAATTCATCACCTTGCGATTGTTGAGACGAATCTCAAAATCGGTATCCTTGAGACCATAGGCACGAGTTATATCATAAGCCAAATTGATAATCTCAATATCCGCCGATGTTGATTCTACTCCAAAAATATCTGCATTGAGTTGCCAATGTTCACGAGTGCGACCGCGTTGGGGTTGCTCGTAGCGGAAAAGATTGGGTATCGAAAACCAGCGGACAGGGAAGGTAAGCTCGCGTCTTTTGCCGGCGATCATCCTACCTACGGTTGGGGTCATCTCGGGACGCAAGGTTACTTCGCGCTCTCCACGATCTGTAAAAGTATATGTCTGCTCGTTGACTATTTCCTCGCCGGACTTTGCTCGATAAAGCTCGGCTGGTTCCAAGACGGAAGCCCCATACTCCTCGTAGCCGTATTTTTTGCATGATTTGCGCCAGATATCAAATATGGCTTGTTCTATGGCCATATCGTCAGGATAGAAGTCACGCACACCCTTGTAGGGTTCGGTCATTAATTTTTTATTTATAAGTGACATAGGGCTATTGTAGCAAAAATATAAAACAGTTTCACCTCTAACAATAGTTATGTTACGATAGCACTATGAAGAGGATAATAATTAAAGAAGGCCCAGTTGTCTTTCTCCGTAATGTCATCTTGATGGAAGTATTGGCTACTATTATCTTTATGGGTGCATCATATCTGGCAAACTACGAACAATTGTTCAAGTATGTTCAATTTGACAAGTTGGTCAGTTACAACAATTTCATAATTATTGTTTTTTCTCT
>CAZNUY010000060.1:0-2715 GCA_964576745.1 uncultured Candidatus Saccharibacteria bacterium
ATAGAAGATCTAATATTAGAAAATCATTTATCGACTCATGTGGTCCATCAGATGATGCATGGAAGCGAGAAGAAAGCCGTAGACGAAATCCTCAAAGTTTATAAGCTTAAACGCAAATAAAATATGGATCATTCACAAGCTAAAATTTACAAAGTAAAAGGTATGCATTGTGCTTCTTGTGCTTCTATTATAGAAAAGACTTTCAAAAAGACAGCCGGAGTCCAATCTGTACAAGTAAACTATGGTACAGAAAAAGCAAAATTAGCCTTTGATCCGAAGGTGGTAGATATAGAGCAATTGTCCAAGAAGATAGAACCTCTAGGCTACTCGCTTCTCATAGATGAGGGTAGTAGTACTCATGATGGTCCATCTGCTCAAGACATGGGTATGAGTACCGAAGAGCATCGAGCCCATCTTGGTATCAATCAGTCCAAAAAAGAAAAGCTCGCTGAACTGGCCGATATGAAATCAAAAGTAATTTTTGCTATACCACTTGCTATTATCTCAATAGCAATAATGTTTTTTGATATTCTTGCACAATATGGTTTGATGGGAGAGATGAGTGAGACGACAAGTGAATTTGTCCATCATCTTCTTCCGATCATGGCTACATATATTCTATTTGTAGTCGGTAAGCCTTATCTACTTGGATTTTATAGATTTCTGAGATATGGCAAAGCAAATATGGATACTCTTATCGGTATCGGCACATCGGTTGCATTCTTATACAGCTTTATTGTTACAGCATTCGAAGAGAGTTTGAGGCCATTTATAAATGTTCAATATCAGTATTATGATATTACTATCGTCGTCATTACTTTCATTGCTTTGGGAAAATATTTGGAAGCTCGATCAAAGATCAAAACCGGAGATGCTATCGAGAAACTTCTAAATCTACAAGCCAAAACAGCTATTGTAATAAGAGATGGAAAAGAATTGGAGATTTCTATAAATGATGTCAAGCATGACGACCTTATCATCGTAAAACCAGGTGCAAAAATACCAGTCGATGGTCTCATTATAGACGGATCTTCTTTTGTCGATGAATCTATGGTTACAGGAGAGCCTATGCCAGTGCAAAAGAAGATAGGAGACAATGTTGTCTCGGGTACACTCAATACAAATGGATCTTTCATCTTCAAAGCCACAAAAGTTGGTGCGGAAACTCTCTTGGCTCAGATTATAAAAATGGTTGAAGATGCTCAAGGTAGCAAGGCTCCGATACAAGCTCTGGCTGATAAGATCTCTGCAATCTTTGTACCGATTGTTTTGGCTCTAGCTTTTATTACTCTCGGTGTTTGGCTTATTGTTGGTACACAATATCTAGGTTTTTCTCAAGCACTCTCATCGGGTCTAGTTTCATTTGTCGGTATATTGGTCATTGCTTGTCCATGTGCTCTAGGTCTTGCTACTCCGACAGCGATCATTGTCGGTGTAGGTAAGGGTGCAAAAGAGGGTATCCTCATCAAAGATGCCGCAACTCTAGAGAAGCTCCACAAAGTCGATACAGTAGTTGTAGATAAGACAGGAACAATTACAAAAGGAAAACCAACTTTAATAGATATCCAAAATCTTTCTGAACTCAAAGATGAAGACCTCGTCTCTATTCTTGCATCATTAGAGAAAAAATCCGAACATCCAATAGCACATGCAATCATAAATTATGCTCAAGAAAAAAATATCACAATCTCCGACGTTTCTCATTTTGAAGGCATACAAGGAAAAGGGCTCAAAGGAACTATCGGCGGTGTAGAATATTTCGTCGGTAATGCAAAGCTTGTAAATGACCTTGGTCTAAATTTTGATGTGGCCAAACTAAATGAATTTACTTCTCAAGGCAAAACACCTGTCATCCTAGCTACAAAAAACAAGGTTCTTGGTTTTGTAATGGTAGCTGATGAAATAAAACCGCAATCAATCGAAGCTGTAAAAAATCTTCACGCTCTCGGTATCAAAGTTGTAATGCTTACAGGAGATGATGAAAGAACTGCCAAGTATATAGCGTCTCTTGTTGGTATCGATGATGTTGTCGCTCATGTCCTTCCACAAGATAAGCTCAACAAAATAAAGGAACTTCAAGCAAAAGGTCAAATAGTAGCAATGGCCGGTGATGGTGTCAATGATGCTCCAGCTCTTGCTCAAGCTGATGTTGGTGTCGCTATGGGTACGGGCACCGATGTTGCTATAGAATCTGCTGGCATCACTCTTTTGCATGGAGATATTTCAAAATTGGTGAAGGCTATCAAGTTGTCAAAGATAACCATGCGTGGCATAAAGCAAAATCTATTTTGGGCATTCATCTACAATATAGTCGGTATTCCTCTTGCTGCTGGTGTGTTTTATCCTATTTTCGGCTGGCTTCTCAATCCTGTCTTTGCTGGTTTTGCCATGGCAATGTCATCAGTCTCAGTTGTTACAAATTCGCTTCGAATTAAAGCAAAAAAATTATAATAATATGTCAAATCAAATTCAAAAATATATTTTTCATGTAAATGGTATGCACTGCAATGCATGTACTCTGCTTGTTGAAGGAGAATTGGCAGAACTTCCGATGATAAGTCAGGTTAAATCTAGTCTAAAAGATCATACGGTTGAAGTTGCAGGAGATTTTGGCACTAAGTCCATAGAAGAGATTGCAAAAGAATTATCACAACCACTTATTTCTCATGGCTATAGCTTGTCAGTGCAAAGGGTGAAGCGAGAGACCAAATGGGC
>CAZNUY010000061.1:0-2707 GCA_964576745.1 uncultured Candidatus Saccharibacteria bacterium
CATATCGCTCCCATGTATGGCCAAGATGACTTTGCTCTAGGAACAGACAAACAGTTGCCAAAATATCATCTTGTAAATGATGATGGTACTTTCAAGAATGAAGCAGGCAGTCTCTCTGGTTTATTTGTAAAAGATCCAGAGACAGACGTAACAATAATCAAAGATTTGGCTGGACGAAATCTGCTTTTTGCAAAAGAAAAATACGAGCACTCATACCCACATTGCTGGAGATGTAAGACTCCTCTTATATACTTCGCGCGTGATTCTTGGTATATCCGGATGTCGGAGTTGCGTGACAATTTGGTCAAAGAAAATGAAGGGATAAATTGGGAGCCAAGTTATATCAAAGAAGGTCGCTTCGGAGAATGGTTGCGAGAAATAAAAGATTGGTCAATTTCGAGAGAGAGATATTGGGGTACACCATTACCAATTTGGCTATGTGAAAATGAAAAATGTGGCAAAAGGAAAGTTGTCGGTTCTATCACCGAGATATCCAAACCATCAAACAATAAATATTGTTTGGTTCGTCATGGAGAAGCCCAAAACAACGCTGATGATATCTTGAGTGGCATTGCAGACGTTCCGCATATATTGACCACAAAAGGTAGAAAACAAGTCGAGGAGCTAGCGGATGTTATCGGTGACCGCAAATTTGACATGGCTTTCGTCTCACCATTTGTGCGTACAAAAGAGACTTTTGAAATTTTGAATAAGAAACTTGGTCTTACTATAGATCAGATATATTTTCGAGATGAGATAGGTGAACTCCAAACAGGGGTATGGAATGGCAAAAAAGTCAGTGATTTTGTAAAAGAATTCAAACATGATGAGCGCTTTGAGCGTGGTCCAGAAGGTGGTGAGACATATGCCGATGTCAAAAAACGTGTTGGTAAGTTTTTGTTTGAATTGGAAAACAAATACAAGGGCAAAAATATTCTCATTGTTTCCCACGAGACGCCTATATTCCTCATGACTGCCTCGGCTCATGGTTGGGACAGAAAGCAAGCTTTAAGAGAGAGGGGAACAAATTATTTTATTCAAAATGCCAAACATCATGATTTGGAATTTTCTGTTACTCCGAGAAATAGTGAGTACGAACTCGATCTACATAAGCCTAATATTGATGATGTAACTCTCGATTGTGAATGTGGGGGTACAATGAAGAGGGTAAAGGAAGTTATGGATGTTTGGTTTGATTCTGGTTCCATGCCTTTTGCTCAAGATCATTATCCGTTTGAAAACAAATCACTCATCGATACTGAGGGTGGTTATCCAGCAGATTTCATTTCCGAGGCTATCGATCAGACTCGTGGATGGTTCTATACTTTGCACGCTATCGGTATCCTTACGGGCAAAGGCAAAGCATTCAAAAATGTAATTTGCCTTGGTCATATCCTAGATAAAAATGGCAAGAAGATGTCGAAATCTTTGGGTAATGTAGTGAATCCTTTTGAAATTATGGATAAATATGGTGCTGATCCTGCGAGGTTCTGGATGTATTCGATTAATCAGCCTGGTGAGTCAAAAAACTTCGATGAAAAGACTGTCGATGAGGTTGTAAAAAAAGTTTTCAACCTTGCTTCGAATGTTCTATCTTTTTACCAGATGTACAAGTCTGATGATGTGGAAGCAAATTCTAACAGCAAAAATATTTTGGACAAATGGATCTTGGCCAGATTAAACCAGTTGGTTGATGATGTAACCAAAAATTTGGATTCGTACAAATTCTTCGAATCAAGTAGGGCAATAAGGGAATTTATCGGAGATTTGTCACAGTGGTATTTGCGTCGATCTCGTGATCGGTTCAAGGGTGACGAAAGTTCTGAGGCAAAATCAACTACAAAATTTGTCCTCATAAATTTGGCCAAGGTTATGGCTCCTTTTGCTCCATTTTTTGCTGAAGAATTGTATAGAGAGGTCGGCGGAACTATGGAAAGTGTCCATCTCGAAGATTGGCCAAAGGCAGAAGCTTATGATGCAAAGATTTTTACCATTATGGATGTTGTTAGAAATCTATCATCAAAAGGACTGGAGGCAAGAAATAGTGCAAAGATAAATGTTCGTCAACCACTGCAATCGTTAAAAGTTAGTACATCTTTTAGAGACACGTTGAATGATCTGGAAGCGCAGAGAGTCATACAAGACGAAGTAAATGTCAAAGAAGTTGTCTTTTCTGATTTGAAAGAAGATCAGGTTGGGCTAGATACAAATATAACTGCTTCATTGAAAGAAGAAGGCATGATCCGCGAATTGTTGCGTGCAATTCAAGACTTGAGAAAAGACAAAGGATTGACGGTCAAGGATAAAGCTGTATTGCATATAGAAGTCGAACAATCCGGATTAAATTTGATAGATAAGAATATGGATCTCATAAAAAAGGCAACTTCATTGTCAGAAATAATATTCAAAAAAATAGATACTGGTGATATTTCGGTTGAGATGGGGGATTTGTCGGTTAAGATTGCGCTGGCTGTAATATAAATATTGTTTTTATAAATGTGCTATAAAAAAAGCACGGCGACATCAGGGTGTCGCCGTGTGGCACCATATGAACGGATCGCAACCGCCTGATCGCGATCAGACCGACCAGCACCCTGATGCTTATCGATCAGAGGAAACGTTCATACGTGCCAAGATGGTAGCTTTTGAGCTCAATACTGAAATCAAATCTTAATTTCACTATCGAGCGCAAAAGCGCTCTTGTAAA
>CAZNUY010000062.1:0-2704 GCA_964576745.1 uncultured Candidatus Saccharibacteria bacterium
ACATCTTTGGCATTTCTGATTGTAACTAGACCTGAAGATGAACGATCATAAAATCGTCGTCCGAGCTCTCCACACGCAACAATCTGACAAGCTTTGACTATCGGTATGTCTAATTCTTTGGATAATTTTTCTGGATCAGTCTCTGCTAATATACTCTTTTCTCCATAATCACGAATAAGTCTATCTGACATTTCCAAAATATTCTCTTTGGATGTACCTGTAACCAAAACTACTGATAATAATTCCTTGATGCTCAAAGCCTGAGAACCACTACTTATGAGTTTCTCACGAGGTTTGTCTTCGGATGGCAGGTCATGTATCGTGATTGGATAATCACGATAGGTCCGATCCAAAAATCTCACATTTGGCCTTATAGCATAAGTTTGCATAAGGCAATTATACCAGAAAATTACAAAGTTTCGACAAGTATGAAATTTGTCTCATTGATCTGTCCAAATGGCATACCCGCAACAATGACAACCTTGTCACCTTTTTTAACTAATTTATTGTCCAAAGTGGTCTTTCTGACTATATCCATAATCTCATCAGTAGTCTTGAACGTTGGTACAAGTATTGGATAGCATCCATATGAAATTATAAGTTTGTTCAAACATTCCGCATTGTCTGTAAGTGCCAAGACCATTTCTGCAGGTCGATAACGAGAAATCATTCGTGGTGTTCGACCTCCTCGAGTAAGAGCGACTATGAGAGAAGCACCGACATTATGCGTTGCTCTAACAGCAGATTGTGATATGACATCGGTTATACCATGTGAAATTTCATACTCGGCAATTGTGTCTCGGGTAAAGACTTCTTTTTCGACACGCAAAGCAACACGCGTCATTATCTCGACAGCTGCGATTGGAAAATCACCCAAAGTCGTCTCTTCCGAAAGCATGATAGCGTCTGTACCATCAATAATTGCATTGGCAATATCAGATATTTCTGCTCGAGTTGGGACCGGATTCTTGACCATTGATTCCAACATTTGGGTCGCTGTAATGACGGGCTTACCAGCAGAATTACATTTGTGAATGATGAGCTTCTGAACCAATGGAACCTCCTCAGCTGGTATCTCAATGGCCAAATCGCCCCTAGCAATCATAATAACGTCACTTGCCTCTATTATGGCGTCTATGTCATCCAACGCCTCTGGAGTCTCAATTTTAGCGATTATATGGGCTTTGGAGCCTGCTTTTGTGAGAATTTCGCGAAGTTCTACAATATCAGCAGAACGTCGAACAAAAGAAAGGGCAATAAAATCAAGCTTGTTTTTTATACCGAATTCTAGATCTGCCCTATCTTTGTCTGTAAGAGACTTTACCGAAAGGTTTGCCCCTGGCACATTGACTCCTTTTCTTCCAGAAAGTCTACCTCCAGAAATAACTTTTGTAATAATCTCATTTCCTTTGACCTCGACCACTTCGAGTTTTTTTGTTCCATCTTGAAGCATTATGAAGTTGCCTGGTTTGACCTCCTTTGGTAGAGCTGGGTAGTTAATAAATACTTTTTCTTGAGTTCCCTCAACTTGTTCAGTAGTAAGTATAAATTTTTCTCCACGCACAAGATTTATTGCATTATCTTTGAATGTTCCAATACGAATCTTAGGACCGCAAAGATCTTGGACGATAGCAACAACATTGCCTTTATCTTGAGTAATCTTTCTAATTCGATCGACTCTTGCTTGATGTTCAGCAAAATCTCCGTGAGAAAAATTTAGCCTAGCGACATTCATTCCAGCATCCATAAGTTCGATAAGTTTCTCTTCACTCTCTGTTGCTGGACCAATAGTACAAACGATCTTTGTTTTCTTTCCTATGTTCATGTTATTTATAAATATTTATTACTTTTCATTTACCGGATATTTGTCCGGATCAATAGCTCTTGTAAAACATGAAAGACCTTTTGAGTGCTTCCAATTGTCGTAACCGTCAGAATAGCCTACACTATACATAGCATCGGTTGCAATACCTTTTGAATATCCTCCACCAAATTCTCCTCGACCCTTATTGTCCTCAGATTCTCTTGCAAAATCAGCACACAACTCAAAAGTGTGTTTATTATTTACAAATGAGTGAGTATAACTGTATGGTTGCTCTGTTTTTGGATCAACAGCTACAAAGTAGCCACTAATAGAATCATTAAGTTCATCAAGAGTTTTTGGTAGTGTACCCTTTAATTGCCAATAATTAACCAACTGCCATTGAATATTTGATAAATCATTTATTCGTTGACTATCTAACTTCAAATCTCTTTGCTTTGTGGGCGAACCAGCTACCATAAAACCAAGAACAACTGCTAGCACTCCAACGACTATAGCCAACCAAGGTATTATTTTTTTGACTTTATGCGATTTTGAACCTATGACTGGCACATTCTTTGAAAACAAGAAGTGGGTAAATACTATTCCAGATATTACAATTACGACTAGTATTTTATACAAAAATCTTTCTGAAATTTCACCACTGAGATATACATTGATGAGTGCTATTATGTCACCGACGATAGTGGCGCCAGTAATAAAGAGAGTTAGATAAACTCTCCATTTCCTAATCCATATTTCAGCTTTTTCTATATTAATTTTTATATCTTTTTCTATGTAATATTCCAAGACAAAAAGTATTGGCAACAAAACAATCAAAACTGAGATCGGCCAAGCAATGTCTTGGACATAGAAATATCCAGCCAATTGGTCTGGAAAATA
>CAZNUY010000063.1:0-2690 GCA_964576745.1 uncultured Candidatus Saccharibacteria bacterium
AGCGCCCGGGTGATTGGCGCTACAACAGCAAATACACCCCGGTTTGTGGAAACCGATGAAAAATAAAAAATCCATGACGGAGAATCGCCCTGGAACTATTGCCGTGATAAGTTACCTGGAACTCTGAACTTGACCTTGCACTTCATGTGCAACTCACGAAAGTGAGAGCTCCGGCAGAGCTTTGGTCAGGACTAAGGGGCAAGCGACACTCTAAGAAACCGCAGTTCATCCTGCGGTTTTTTGTTGAATTAATTTAGATGTGCAGATGTCATAAATATTCACAACTGGTACACCTGTAAGATTTACAGATAATTATAGAACCGGATCTGCAACAGATTGCTTCTGCAATATCTCCTCAATCCTGTTTTGAATTTTTGAGTCTATTTGATTTCCATAACCACCTCCAAATGAGCTCAATACCACAAATAATAATGAAATCATTACAATCACAGCTATCAAAACTATCGTACCAAGAGTAATAACCAAGGCTACATAACCTTTGGCACTCTGTGCAACATATCGGTCGCCTTTTGGATTGCTACCGTAAGCATTTGAACCAGTCTGACTATCTAACACAAAGAAACAGTTCAATATAACAGAACCGATAAGTGGAATTACTTGAATCAAAATCCACCACGCCGACTTCCCCGCATCATGCAATCTTCGAGACATGAGAGCGAGAGTTGGCAACAGCACAGCTAAACAATATACACTTGGAATAAAACTCAATTCCTCAACATTCTTAAATAATAGAGAAAGAACCATAACCACAAGAATATTTATCAAAATATACATCCAGTACTCTTTTCTCGTTGCTCTACCACTGAACGTTGCGTACTTACTGAGCGCACCTGTGTAATGTTCCATTATAATTAGTTAGATAATAACGGTAATATTATACCATGACATTATTTTCGGATGTCTGACATCTGCGGAGCTAGACAAATAACTCTTTCACTTTCCTCGGTGTAAACACATCATCCGTGTAATAAGAACTCTCGTCAAATCCTGGTTTTGACCGAAACTTATCAAATTCATTATATCCTGAGGCCGAAACTAATTTCGATACTACAAATTTTGCCAACTCATAAGGATTCAACCAAAACCGCGGATCCGCATCTGTCTGAATAAATACAAAAGGTCTAGTAATAACTTCATGCGGACATAATACTGAGGAAATATTAAACACCATCATCGATAGATTTTTATTCATTTCTACACTACTACGCATATAATTTTTCACTTTTTCAATCGTAGTCCACCAAGATTTATGGCCAGCAGGACGATGTTTATCTGCAAGACCTGCGAAAATTGCACAACTTAGTTTACCCTTCCAGTATTTTTGTAGTATCGACGTAGCATTAACGAAGGAAAGATATGTCAATTTATTGACCTCATCATTTACCCCATCGCCATCAATATCATTGCTAACGACTATCTGGCCATTTCGATCAACTTCAAATGGATACAAACCAAAACAGTGTATGTATGTAATATCTCTAACGTTATCAACGTCAATTTTCTGAAATAATGAGTCAAAATCCATATTGTCTCCTATCGAACATGCCAAAGTTGCTATAGGTAACTTGTTATTATTCAAAAACAAACTCACTGGTTCGGCTTTCCTGCTTAAACCATATACAATAGTATCCTTTCTTTGACCAAAAACCGTTAGCAAAGCACCACCTATCGCTCCAGTAACGCCGCTAATTATGACTAAACTTTTCTTTTTACTATTTTTCATAATTTAATAATCCCACACTAATTTGACAATATCAATAAATAGTTGCTATATTGGGCATTAGTAAACAATTTGTTTACTATAATATATAATATTAGCCATGAATATACTGAAACCAAATAATATTGAAGACCTCATAATCAACCTTCTAATCAATGGTCGCAGGACAACAATTTCTCTACTTGAACAGATCCAAGCTCAAGAAAAAATAACCAAGCAAGGTTTCTATTCTTCACTGAGAAAACTTAGAACCAAAGAAACTGTTGTTGTATACAAAGGTAACGTCTCTTTGAACACTACTTGGATAATGAAAATGCGTGACCTTGTTGAGACTATTAGTCGCACATACACGACAGAACCACATTCATCTGAATTCCTAAACCTAAATGACAAAGAAAGTATTTCCTACTCATTTACTTCAATAAAAAATTTAGACTCATTTTGGGGACATGTGCAAAATATTCTTGTTCATAATACCAATAAAAACGAACCGATATACTGCTACGATCCTCATTATTGGCTTTACCTTGTCCGCAGAGAAACAGAAAAGGAATTACTCAAAGAAATTGTGACAATTAAGAAACAATTCCTTATGAGTGTTGGGGCAAGGAATAAACTTGACCGACTTATTAAGCCAGATTTCAACAGCAATTATTTACAATACAATTACAAAAGACTATTTGAAAAAGAAAACTACTATATCACAGTAATTGGTGACTATATTACCGAAGTTTATCTAGATGAAAAGGTTGCTACTTCTATAGATATGATATACAAAAATGAAAACCTAAGTCAAAAAGAAGCAATTGAAATGCTTAGTGAATTCTTGCAAATAAAAGCAAGAAACCGGATAAAGATATCGAGGAACACAAATAGAGCCACTAAACTCAAAAAAATCCTTGGAAAAGACTTTTTTGTAATGAAGAGAATAAATTGCTAGTGCGGGATG
>CAZNUY010000064.1:0-2638 GCA_964576745.1 uncultured Candidatus Saccharibacteria bacterium
GACCAGTAAGTTCGTCAATTCTCTTTGTGAGAAGTGCAACTTGAACTTCAGGAGAACCGTTGTCCTTGTCGTGGATGCCGGTTTCGCTGATTATTTTGGTCTTTTGTCTTGGGGTTAACATGAGCAACATCATAGCACGAATGAAAAATTGGCGCAAGGTGTTTCCTCTTGTTACGACTTCATTACGCCAAATTGGTGATTGTAAGCACTGAGTTGTATAATAAACCCATGTCGCACAATATCTCCCAAGCAAAACAAGACTTCCTTGAGTATGTTGAGATTGAAAAAGGTAGATCTTTGAATACTGTGCGCAATTATGATCAATATTTAAGCCGTTTTATTGCTCAGACCAAACTAAAGAATGCCGAAGATATTACAGATAGAGTCGTTCGCGAATTCCATCTATGGCTCAATCGTCAACCGGGTAACAATCGCGGTGAAAAGCAAACTTTAAAAAAGAAAACCCAAAATTATTATCTTATTGCCTTAAGATCTTTCTTAAAATTCCTTGCAAAACGAGGAATTAAATCACTTTCTCCGGAACATATAGAATTAGCCAAGGTTGGCGAGCGTCCCCTCGACCTTATTTCTAGTGAGGAATTAAAGAGGCTAATGAATTCATCGAATGGTGAAGATCTAAAATCTTTGCGCGATAAAGCTATATTAGAATTGCTTTTCTCGACCGGTTTGCGCGTTTCTGAGCTCTGTTCCTTGTCGAGAGATATTGATATAGATTCAGATGAGCTTTCGATACGAGGAAAAGGTGAGAAAATACGCGTGGTTTTCATTTCTCCAGAGGCTAGAAAGGCGGTAAAGGATTATTTGAATAAAAGAACTGATATAGATGATGCAATGTTTGTAAGAATGAATCGTGAAGAAGCAAAAGGTGGTGATATGGCACTTGATACACGTTCGGTCCAGAGGATTATCAAACAATGCGCTATCAAAGCTGGTATTTCGAAGAAAGTCACCCCTCACGTAATCCGCCACTGTTTTGCCACTGACCTATTATCAAATGGGGCTGATCTGCGTTCGGTGCAGATGCTTTTGGGTCATTCAAATATAAGTACGACGCAGATTTATACCCACGTTACGGATTCAGAACTCAAAAGGGTTCATAAGTTGTTTCATAATAAAAAGCGGGGCTAATTACTGAGGCTGTGCCTCGGTAAATAATGCTATAATCTTCACATGCGCATAATATCTTGGAACGTCAACGGCTTTCGGGCCAATATTAAAAAGGGTGGTTTTGATTGGTTTTTGAGTGAGTCGCCTGATATTTATTGCATCCAAGAGGTAAAGGCAGAGGCTGAACAGCTAGAGTATGCCGTTAGAAAGCCTGTTGGTTATTTTTCATATTTTGATCATTCAAAAGGTCGCAAAGGATATAGTGGTGTGGCCGTATATAGCAAAGTTGAGCCAAAAAAAGTCGAATATGGCATGGGCAAGCAAGATTATGATCAAGAAGGCCGATTCCTGGCCTTATTTTTTGATAAAAATGCCTTTGGAAATGGTTTGGATAAGTTTGTATTGCTCAATGTTTACTTCCCCAACGGTGGCGGTGGCCCAGAAAGATTAAAATTCAAACTCGAATATTATGATCATTTTCTGGAATATATCAATAATTTACGCAAAGATGGTTACGAAATCATCTTTTGTGGAGATGTAAATACTGCTCATACAGAGATAGATCTGGCTCGACCAAAAGAAAATGTAGACAATACCGGCTTCCTCCCTATCGAACGCGCGTGGTTGGACAAGGTGGTAGGTGCTGGCTATGTTGATATATTCCGACATTTTTTCCCAAAGGAGGTAGGTAAATATACATATTGGGACATGAAAACATACGCAAGAGTGCGAAATGTTGGATGGCGCATAGATTACTTCTTTTGTACCTCTCAAATACTCAAAAAAGTCCGAAATACCAAGATATACGAGCACGTAATGGGAAGTGACCACTGCCCTATTTATTTGGAGATTAAGTAGGTCAAGAGCTGGGCGGTTATCCATCCTTCAGAAACGCAGAGGCTTTGCAAAGCCTCTGCTCTGTTTCGGAAATTCCTTGCTAGGAATTTCCTGCAAATGTTCTTCATGATGGATAACCGCTCAGCTCTTTTGAATATCTTGACCAATATATAATAAGCGCAAAAAGAAAACCGCGTGGACGCAGTTCAGAGAGAACTGTTGCACGCGGCTTTGTAGTCCTCTCGAAACGAGCGGACACGAACTAGGCACCAAAGAACAAGGGGTACGAAACCCTAGATCAGATCCAAATGAAGGGACCTGATATTCCTAACCAGACCACTCCTCTATTGGGTGGCTGTGCGCATTGTCATCGAATAGTAGCTCTCACGATGTGAGGCTTAATTTAAATTGTGACAGAATGCACGGCCATTCTTCCCTAGCAATGGAAGGTTGGAAAAAAATGTTTCGAGATGACTTCGAACTCTGACTAGCTACGGACTAGGAGTGAAGCCTACCTTCTTACACAAACTTTTAAAGAACATTGCCCATCTCTGATTGCGGAAGTATGAAAACGAATTTGAAACTACTTGCAACTAAACAAGTATCGTTCTCGAACTATTTTCATTTTCATAATTCCGCAATCTCCTCGGATGATGAACTGGTCTGATACTAT
>CAZNUY010000065.1:0-2616 GCA_964576745.1 uncultured Candidatus Saccharibacteria bacterium
TTGGTACAAGGAGAAAAGGTGGCTACTGAAGAAAATAGAAAGCCGTGGAAATATGAACCAAGTGAGATCGACGTATTGTTTGTTACTCATGCCCATCTGGATCATGTGGGACGTATTCCAAAACTGGTAAAAGATGGTTTTACAGGTGAGATATATTCGACCCCACAAACAAAAGCTTTGGCGGAGGTAGTGCTTGAGGATGCGGTCGGAATATTGGCGATGGAGGCACAGCAAGATGGTTTGGAACCACTATATGACGCCGGAGATGTGAACAAAATATTTGGTCAATGGAAGACGGTCGAATACCACAAAGTTTTTAATTATTCTAAAGGTATAGATGTCATGGC
Source organism: uncultured Candidatus Saccharibacteria bacterium (assembly GCA_964576745.1). GTDB lineage: Bacteria > Patescibacteriota > Minisyncoccia > Phycocordibacterales > PALSA-1337 > C7867-002. Next base: position 348 of record CAZNUY010000065.1, read on the forward strand.
AAAAGACGCTGGTCACATTCTCGGTTCGACTATGTATGAATTTAATATAAAAAGTGACGATGGTAAAAGTTTGAAAGTTCTGTTCACTGGAGATCTCGGTAATTCTCCAGCTCCTTTGTTACGAGATACAGAAAGTGTCGGTGAAGCTGAGTATATAATAATGGAAAGTGTCTATGGTGATCGCAATCATGAAGGCAAAGAGGGTAGAGAGAACAAGTTGATGCAGATAATACAAGATTGCATTGATAGATCGGGAACTTTGGTAATACCTACTTTTTCAGTAGATCGAACACAAGTTTTACTTTATGAACTGAATAATTTTGTTGAAAAGAAAAAAATTGCAAGTGTGCCAGTTTTCGTTGACTCACCTATGGCAATAAAGGCGACTGCAATTTATGCTGACAATAAGCATTTATTTAATGAAAAGATAAAAAGCCAAATAAGTTCGGGCGATGATATTTTCAAATTTCCACATCTCAAGTTTACGATGACCAATTTCGAATCAAGAGAAATAGAAAATACTCAAGGTCCAAAGATTATTTTGGCTGGTTCCGGCATGTCGATCGGAGGAAGAGTTATAAGTCACGAAAGAAAGTATTTGCCAGATCCGAGAAACACGATTTTGTTGGTCGGCTACCAATCAGCTGGTTCTCTCGGTCGTGAACTGGCCGATGGGGCACGAAAGGTCAAAATTTATCGCGACACGATCAAGGTCAAAGCCAATATTGAGGTTTTGTATGGATATTCTGCCCACAAAGATAGTGATAGGTTACTTGATTTTGTCTCTACTGGTGAAAAACTCAAGAAAGCTTTTGTTGTCATGGGTGAGCCGCGGTCAGCAATGTACCTTGCTCAACGTATCAACGATGAATTCAACATCAAGGCTGTAGCGCCCGAAGTGGGGGATGTAGTTGCTTTGGAATGATTAGTTTTTTTATGTGTGCACCAAGCAGGAATATAGTCTTCTGAGAGGCTCCGCAAGAATTCTTAGCAAAGAATTCTGAGGATTAAGCCCAAATTTTGTAGAATTTGGGCGGCCTCGAAGAAGACTATGTTCCTGCTTGGTGCAACCTATTCATTTCTAAACAAAACAAAAACCCCGTTGAGGGGTCTTTGTAAATGATTTTACGAATTGATTATTTGACTGATTCAACAATTCTCTTGAACGCTTCTGGATTTGCTTCTGCTAGATTCGATAGAGTCTTGCGGTCTAGAATAATACTCTTTTTCTTGAGGGCATCTATAAATCTTGAGTATGATAGTCCAAATGGGCGAACCGCTGCATTGATGCGAACGTTCCAGAGACGGCGGAAGTCACCCTTTTTGTCTCGACGATGTGCGAAAGCGTGTGCTCCTGCATGCATAAGCGCATCATTTGCGGCACGCTCTGTATTTGATCGGCGGAATCGAAAACCTTTTGCGGCCTTCAATATTGTTCGGCGATTCTTAAGTGCATTTACTCCTTTCTTTACTCTTGTCATGATAGTTGATTATGGATATTAAATATTTGCTAGAAAACGACTCATCGACTTGTTGTCCATAAATACTCTTGCGGTACGACGTTTGGACATGCTTGTATTTGTGCGTTCTTTTGCATTGAAATGGTTCTGACCTGGGCGACGAGAAATGATCTTGTTATTTTTGGTAACTTTGAATCTTTTCAAGTAAGATTTATTTGATTTGATCATGTTATTAAACTGTATTTTTATTATTTTATATTATTTCTTCTCTATGACTATCGATAGTCCTTTTGGTCCCTTTGTTACGTCTTGAGCTATCTTGTATTCGACGGTGACCAATTTTAGGATTCTCTCGAGTCTTTCTTTGAGAAAATTCATTTCCATGTATTTTGATCGTCCGATGAGAAAAAGATCAATCTTTACTCTATTGTTCTCGCCTAGCCACTCTGAGACCTTTTTTGCTTTGAGTTCCAAGTCGTGATCTCCTGTACCGATCTTGACTTGGACTATTTTGAGCTCGCTAGTCTGACTATTGACCTTGCTTGCTTTAGCCTTTTTCTTTTCTTCGTAACTATACTTTCCATAATCCATTATCTTTGCTACCGGTGGCACTGCAGTCGGTGAAATCTCTATCAAATCCAATCCAGCTTCTTGAGCCTTCTTTATGGCTTCTGCAAAGGGTATAACACCGAGATTTTCTCCTTCGGCCGTTATGACGCGCAGTTCAGGCGCCTTGATTTGATGATTGATTTTGACTCTTATTGCCAATGTTTCAAAGATTACGATTAGAGCCATATTTATAGCATATG
>CAZNUY010000066.1:0-2566 GCA_964576745.1 uncultured Candidatus Saccharibacteria bacterium
ACATCACCAGAAAGACCTATCTTCTCTGGATTTGTAACTTTGAATTTTACGTAGACGGAGAGATCTTTGACATCTTGATACCCTTGAGCAAGCTCATGCGAAGAAAGTCCGGTCCCACATCGCGGACACCATGGTACGATCCTATAATCTTTGTACAATAAATTTTGCTTTTCTACATTGGCTATAATATTCCAAATAGACTCAATATAGTGAGGCTTGTATGTGATGTAAGGATCAACAAGATCTACCCAGTATCCCATACGGTTTGTAAATTGCTCCCATTCTGAGACGTACTGCCAAACACTTTCTTTGCATTTGTCATTAAAAGCACTTGCTCCATGCTCATCTGTGTATTTCTCAATCTCTTTTTTTGATTTTAGTCCGAGCTCCTTTTCTACTTGTAGTTCAACCGGAAGACCGTGTGTATCCCAGCCACCTTTCCTGCGGACATAATACCCTCTCATAGTTTTGTAGCGAGGTATTGCATCCTTGAAAGCTCGCGCCTCTAGATGGTGAATACCTGGGCGTCCATTTGCAGTTGGAGGTCCTTCATAAAATATAAAATTCTTGCCTTTACCCTCATTTTTTTTGAGACTTTTTGCAAAAATATCTTTCTCCTGCCAAAAAGCCAAAATACGCTCCTCGCGCTCAGCATTTTTAGATTTTATTACTTTGTTTTCGCTCATTTTTTCGCTCATCTTTTCATTCATTGAAATATCTTAGCATTTTTAACAAAAACTACATCCTCCTTGGCACCCTAATCCCAAGCAAATGTAAACCATTTGTCATTGTAATAAGAAATGCTTTTGTAAGAGCGACATAATACAGCGAAAGTGGACTATTCTTATCAACAATAACTTGTGACGCATAGAAACTATTGAAAAGTCCCGCAAGCGCTACCAAGTAGCTCGCAATAGTCTGTGGTGCAAGATCCGCCCTGCTCCTCTCCACTATCTCTTCGAATTTTATAAGCATTTTTTCTAGAGGATAGACAGTATCTGGCATCACAACATCTTTTGGAGATAAATTATCGATATCGATTTTTTCATCTTTGGCTTTTTCTAGAATAGACTGAGCGCGGACTGCCGAATATTGTAAATATGGTCCAGAATCCCCTTCAAATGAGATTGATGAAGTAGAATCGAAAACGATATTACTCCCAATAGCCGAACGTAAAATCGTATACTTGATAGCACCGACGGCAACAATATCTGCAATCTCATTTACCTCATCAGCACCAAATTTGCGGTCTTTTATTTTTTCTTTTACTAGTTCCTTGATATCTTCTATTAGGGCTTCGGCGGTGATCACGTTACCCGTTCTTGACGACATCTTACCCGAAGCAAAACGCATCATGCCGTGACCGATATGTTTGGTTTTGTTGCCATTTTCTTGGTCAATAAGAGACAGAACCTGTTTTATTACTCGGAAATAATCATTTTGCTCACTAGCGGTGATGATGATCGATTCGAGAGCATCTGGATAATTTTTGAATTTGGTAATATTCAAACCCAAATCTTTGGCTTCATAAGTCGGTATACCATGCGAGCTCACGAAGACACGAGTATGAAGGCCGTAATCTTCACCTTTGAATACCGTTGCTCCATCACTCAGTTGGAAAACTTTACCTGTATTTTGTTTGACCGCCTCGAGACCGATACTTGCCATTTCACTCTCAAAAATAAATTTATCAAATTTTGTACCAAGAACTTTATATAGCAAATCAAAATGCTCTAGACTCCATCCTCTCCCCTTATCATAAATCTCATTTATTTTGTTATCACTCTTTGCATAGATTTTTTTATTGAGCTCATCGATCTCTTTTTTGACTTCAGGATTTTCATCGTAAGTTTTTGTTCCAAGGACATACATCCGACCAAGGAAATCAGTCTTCGAAATAATATCTGCAGTATCGGCTGGAATAGCATCAATATTTTGCAAAATTGCCCAGATAGCTTTTGCAATGTGGAGACCTATATCAGACGGATAGCAGACCCTTATCACTTTTGTACCATCGGATTCGATCAGTCTTGCAATAGACTCACCAATAGCATTGGACATGAGGTGGCCGATATGGAAAACCTTGAATGTATTTGGGTCTGTATATTCGACCAAAACTTTCCTTTTTGAACCATAACTATTGTGACCATACTTTTCCCCTTTACCAAGTACATCGAGTACAGATTGTGTAACAAATTTCTCTGCCAAAAAGAAATTGATAAAACCTGGCCCAGCGACTTCAACTCTGGATATTTCTTCTGGTAGATTTGTATTAATTATTTCGGCAAGACTTTTTGCAACTTCGACAGGCTTCTTTCCCAAACCTTTGGCTATCATCATGGCAATATTGGAAGAATAATCTCCATGCTGGCTGTCTTCGGGATGCTCGAGACCAAAAACTGGTGCAGAAACACCCTCTTTCTCGAGAGCTTTGCTTATCTGAACCTTGATCAATTCCTGAATTTTCATAAAAGTATTGTAGCAGAAAGTGAGATGTTGCGCCTTATATGAGAGCGGTTTTGACAGTTCAATTATTTGGGGTAAAAGAAAAGCCGGAGGCTTGGTG
>CAZNUY010000067.1:0-2505 GCA_964576745.1 uncultured Candidatus Saccharibacteria bacterium
TCAAAATATTTTTTAGTCTTTCTTCAAATTCACCACGATATTTTGTACCAGCAATAAGAGAACCGAGATCGAGAGAGACGAGCTCTTTGTCTTTTAGAGATTCTGGAACATCACCTTGAGACATTCTCAATGCCAAACCCTCAGCGATAGCAGTCTTACCAACACCAGCTTCACCGATGAGTATTGGATTGTTTTTTGTACGTCTAGAAAGGATCTGGATGATGCGCATAATCTCTGCGTCACGGCCAATAACAGGATCGAGTTTGTTTTCGTGAGCAAGTTTTGTAAGTGAACGAGCATATTTGAAAAGAGTTCGAAACTTTTTTGGCTCATTACCCTTTGCAAGAGGATTTGTTTTCAATTCTTCAATAACTTTTGAGACACTATTGCGCTCAATCTTGAATCGACTGAGTATATCTTTTGCAACACAAGGCACATCGAAGATTGAAAGGAAGATATGTTCAGTAGAAATAAACTCATCTTTGAAATGACTCGCAACCTTGACCGAATTGTCGAGAATCTGTGCGAGATCTGGAGTAAGGTAGATCTGATATGAAGGCGAGAGAACGTTCGAACCTTCTGGCGATTCGATATGTTCCAAAACAACATCGACGAGCATCGGTGTGTCGATCTCCAATTTGTCCAAAATAGAAGCAACCATGCTTTCTTCTTGCAAAACCAATGCGCACAGCAAATGAACTGGGTTCACATGGTTCTGTCCCCTTTCGATAGCCAATTCGTGAGCCCTTCTCAAGGCTTCTTTGGCTTTTGTAGTTAGTTTATTCAATGGAGGCATAACAACATACTAATACACAAAAGGGGGTTGCGTCAACCGCCTCCATCGCCCGCGAGGCGAGGCCTCGAGGTAAAAAACAACCCCCGAGATTGACCTCAGGGGGTTGATGTTAGCAGAACAACTGATGGAACAGCGGTTCAATACAGATGACGGTATCTCGGATTGCCCGTGTCTTTGTTTCCGCGAGTTCCATGGGGACTGTTCAAAAACTTGTTTGCTTTTCGTTGAGCACGACTCAGACGTCGTTTCTGACGCCTAGGATTTTGATCAGATCTTTCAGTGGAATGAATAAGGGCAACGGATTTCCATCCTCCAGCGCGTTCGATAACAACAAATCTTGGCTGATTGTATCTGAACCAAATGTTGTACACGACACAGTAGATCACATCGAGTACTCCAGCAAGCAGAGCCCACTTGAATACCAGACCGAAGTGGTACTGCAACGGTTGACCATATTGGTACGTCATGGCTACTTTATACCACCCCAGCGCACAGAAGACGATGTAGAATCCAGTCAGCCCCCGCGCCAACATGTTGAACCACTTATAGGGATCTTCGTCCCAAACGAAGTAGCTATGACTAGGCATTCGATACCAAGGCTTACCCTCAGTGATTTCGCTCGAAAACCTGAAAAAGACCAGGGCGAACAGAGATAGTAAATACAGCAAGCTGGGGGTTGCCAAATCAGCAATCATATTCATAACTTTTCCTTTCCAAGCCGAGTTTTGCTTTTGTCCAAAAAAATAGTACCAGAAATTCTAAAAAAGACAATGCGTAAACAGGTCATCTAATTATTGCGCACAGCGAAGCGGGACCCATAACGACAACCCCCTGAAGCAGTGCGTCAGGGGGGATAATAACGAAGGCATGAGTCCTTCTTAATTCTGATATTGGCGAGACCTCCGTGATCGATTGCGATGCTTTGGTTTATCGCAAGAACAATCCGGAGTCGTACAACCACAATCGCCCGCCAGATCAAGCAACCCCATGTGTTTCCACTTCAACCAACCGTTGTAGCCAACACAGTAGATCACTTGAACGGCACCAGCAACAATTCCAGCGATTACAGCCCACTTAAGGGAAAATCCGGGTTGACGACATAGCATGAATACGAAACCAACTGACCCAAACATCACTCCGAATGCACTTACCAAGAGCGCAAACGATGTTGGACTGTCATAACAGACATCAATCCCATCCTTGAGATCACGACGCATCCACTTGACCAAGACCGCTCTGTAAAAGAGCGCGAAAATGAAAACCACGGCATAGGCAACCGCGATCCAAATTGTCTCGTTCTTCATGTCGATCCTTTCTCGTTGAAGTAAGAACTAGCTGTGAATATAATACACCAAAAGTTAATTTAAACAATATTTAGACAAACTAAATCTCCCCAATCTTCTTCATCTCCACCTTCCCTGTTTTGCGATCTTTGATTTCGATACTATTCTCTTTTAGAGTTTTTTCACTTACGACATAACGAACGGGTATACCAATAAGATCTGAATCACCAAATTTCTCGCCAGCACCACAGTCGCGGTCATCGTACAAAACTTCTACTTTTTCTGAAATCAATTTTGCATAAAGTTCATCCGCTGCTTTTTTCACCTCACCATTTTCATTGAACAACGCTACCAAGTGAATTGCGTATGGTGCAACATTCTCTGGCCATACCAGACCTTTTTCATCTGACCAAATCTCAGCGATCG
>CAZNUY010000068.1:0-2497 GCA_964576745.1 uncultured Candidatus Saccharibacteria bacterium
TCATATGGAATCATCTTAAACTAGGGGGTGATTCCAAGCTATTGAACCATTACGTCAAAGTTGACTTTTCTAACCATTAATGTTAGAATATTGGCAGAATTTGGTGCTCTAATCTGAGCTTAAAATTAGCCAAAAAAAGGAGGTAACTTTTGAATGCGTTCTTCACATATCTTGGGGGCTTTATCGCCCTCAGCGTCCTACTATGGTATGCAGTCAACGTTTGGACCAGAAGGGTTCCACCGTCTACACCTGCCAGTTGGTTGATGTGGGCGATCCTGGACATGCTTCTGCTCGCAACCACACTGGCAAATCATCAGCCGGGTTGGTTGCCTGGAGCATGGACGTTGGGTGCATGCTCAGCAGCTTTTGCACTGTTCGTTCGCGGCAGGTGGGTCTGGTCGTACAAAGAGACCATTTCCGCTATCGGCGCGGCAATCTGTGCATATGTCTGGCTGGCACACGGTGCACTTCTCGGTCTTCTAGCTGGGATCGCCGCAATGAACATTGCAGGTGTTCCAAACATGATCGACCTCTGGCGGAATCCTATCCGCGGCACTTGGCCGGTCTGGGGTTTCACCTTGGTAGCATGCTTTTGCACGCTACTTGGATCAGACTGGAGTTTCAGCGGGATCATTCTTGCCGTAACCAGTATGTTCTTCAACGGAATTCTTCTGGCAGTGGTACTCTTCAAGAGACCATCACCAGCTTACGCCAATTAGTCCTTTCAGACTTTGCGATCGAATTAGGAGCAAGGTCCAATCCCAAACTCCTGCCGAATAGAAATATTCGGCACTTAATTAGACTTATGATCAATAGATCGTAAAACTATAGAGTAAAACAAAAGATATTACACTTTCCCTTCTACCTTTTCCCTCTTACCTAATTTTTTCCCAATCACCCCAACAACGATTTGAGATCAAACCCCGCATCCCCAAGTTCAGCTATATGCCCCGAAACATCGACATTTTTTTCGATAAGTTTCGAGATCGTGCCCATCTCTTGGGTACGATTTATGAGTGTTGCGCCAACCAGCTCCTTGCCGACTATGAGTAGCCGACCAAGGGAATTTTTTTCTGGATTACTGCGAACGACGACTTGTCGATCTTCTTTTGGAGTAGCGTCACCGACGAAGGCGACGTTCACGCCGAAGCCAGAAGTTGTATAGAAGGAAACGAACTTGAAAGGTTCTCGTTTGTCTACCATACCGAGTCCGGCTATCCTGCCCTGTTCATGAGCAGAGACCCAGTTGCCCATTTGGACATTTTCCTCCAAAATGAGATCTTTGTATTCGGCAATATCTCCCGCTGTCCAAATATCTTTGACACTCGTCTCCATGTATTCATTTGCCAAGATTCCACGGTTCACATTTATCCCCGCAGACTTTAGCCACTCTAGGTTGTTCGTAGTACCAATACCAAAGACTATAATCTCACATGGAATTTCACGACCATCTTTGAGGACAACGCTCTCTACCCTTTCTCCACCCTTTATTTCCACTATTTCATTGCTGTGAATAATATCAAGCCCAGTATTCCTCATCGCTTTTTCAATAATTGCACCCGAAGCCTGATCCAAAGTTGAAGCCCAAAAATATGGCTCACGGACGACGACCGTAGTCTTCATCCCCGCCATTTTCATCAATTCCGCCATCTCAAAACCTATGAAGCCTCCACCAACAGTAACCGCACTCTTTGCGGACTTAATGTCTTCCATTATTCCTTTTCCGTCCTCCAAAGTTTTCAAATAATGAATACCCTTTTTGTCTGCCCCTGGCATACTAGCTTTACGAGTCGCCGTACCGATGGCGATAAGTAATTTTTCATAAGAAATATTCCCTCCATCATTCAAAATGATTTTCTTGCTCGCCGAGTCGATACCCGTAACTGTCTTCCCACCGATAAACTCAATGCCTTTTTCTTTGTACCATTCTTGACCCTTGAGCCAGATCTGATCAAAAGGAACTTTTTCCAAAAAGAAATTAGGCTTCGAGAGCATTACTCGAGAATACAAAAGATATGGTTCATCTGAAACAATGGCAATGCTTCCTTCAGGATCATTTTGTCTTATAGTCTCAGCAGCAGTTACTCCTGCAACACCACCACCGATTATTAGATATTTGTATATCATGTTAGTGACTAGTCACTAGTAGTTAGCCACTAGTAATCGCAAAGGAACTAGTGGCTAGGGCCTAGTGGCTAATGCCTACTTCGGATAAACCTGCTTACCCTCCTTATCAAAAAGTAAAATAGCTTTTGTTGGGCAAGACTCTGCAGACATAAGGAGTGTTGCATCATCAACAGCGTCAGGTCCGGTGACAATAGCTTTCGTCTCACCATCAAGCTCATATGTTGTACTCGAAACCGCAAGACAAGATGCAGCACCGATACACAGATCTCGATCAATGACGATCTTACTAATATTTGAATCTGCTCGATTGCGTGGGTATTCTTTTGTATTTGCCATGTGTTTATTAGTTAGTCACTAGTGATTAGCCACT
>CAZNUY010000069.1:0-2488 GCA_964576745.1 uncultured Candidatus Saccharibacteria bacterium
GAAGTAGCATCTGCTGTCAAAGAAAACCTGGAAGCATAGACACGAATTTTCTTACCAGAAGCAGGTGTTCTGACATTTCCCGAAGAAGAAAGATTTATCGTTAATTTGGTAACACCCATACCTGTCAACAAAGATGACAGAGTATCTTCGGTTGCTGGATTTATTCTGACATTACTAGAATTTTTCAAACCTACCACCCCAGAAGTGGGTGTACTACCCATCACCAAAGCTTCAGATTTTTTTGGAAAAAATTGAGACGCAACAAGACCTACCCCAGCCAATCCAAGAGCCTTAAGAAATATCCTTTTATTGTCATCAGAGATTGGAGTTTTATTACTTACATCCGAAGCGTGTTTTTGAACTCGATAGGGTCTGGTTCCCTGTTTCGATTCTTCATTCCTTATAAAACGAAAAGAATGTATGTTTGCAAGCATAAAAAGCTAGGTGCTTGTCGTATATTATCTTTCATTTTATATTTATACGCAAGGAACAGTGTGGGTTATTATTACAAGGTGCTATAATTTCAAATGTATGCAATCAAATTTGCACCTAATAATTCACAACATTGGCTACATCTTCTCTTCTATCTTACTTATATATCTAGCTTGTTTTGTCTATTTCAAGGATCGGAAACCTCTGGCAAACAAAATGCTGATATTTAGCTTCGTAGCAACCGCCATATATACAACCTCTCACCTTTTTGCAGTCAACATCTCAGATCAACTCTTATCAAGACAGATACTCACCCTCAATCTCTCAACAATTTTTATCGGCGTTTTCATTGCACATACCGTTTTGGCTCTTATGAATAAAGTGCAAGAAAAGAAAGCTCAACTCATCTCGATATATACATTTTCTATTGGACTTACTCTCTTTATGGTATTTTATCCAGCTCACTTCCTGTCGCTCTCTGTACCAAAAATGTATTTTACAAATTATTATGACGCTGGCGATCTCTACGCACTGATGATGGCTTGGAATATTATCGTTGCACTTTACATCTTCTATCAGATGATCACAGAATATCGCAAAGCCGATATTATACTGAAAAATCGCTTGCGATATCTCTTTACAGCTTTTTTACTTGCGTACATCTTCGGCTGGCAAGCCTACTGGTTAGTTTTTAATATCCGGATCGATCCTGCTTGGGGCGGACTTATGGTTCCATCATTTTCTATATTGTTTACATACGCAGTTCTAAAATATGACCTGTTGGATATTAGAATCATTGCAAAAAAAGCGCTGACTTATTCATCAAGCGTGATCGTCGTTGGTCTATTCATCGTCATTTTCAATTTTCTAAATAACTTGATCATATCCAAAGTCCCAAGTTTCCCCATCTGGATCTTCCCCCTATTTCTTGCAAGTATAGTAGTTACTATTGGAATAATTATATGGAATCAGCTCAAACAAGATGATATTTTGAAATCAGAATTTATCTCTACTGTTACCCACAAATTCCGCACACCTCTCACTCACATAAAATGGTCTAGCGAAAATCTAACCAAACTCAATCTTCCCGAAGACGCATTGACTGATATTGGTTACATCCAAACCGCAAACAATAATCTTGTCGAATTAACCAATCTCCTTGTAAATATTTCCGAAACCGAAAGTGCTAGTTATCGTTACAATACAGAGAGGCTAGATTTGAAAAGAATAATAGATGAAATTTTGATAGAAATAGACAATCAGTTGAAAATAAAAGAGATCAAATTGAAGCAAACTTTACCAGAGGCTATCACAATAAATGGAGATGATCGAAGAATCAAATTTGCTATCCAAACCCTAATTGAGAATGCGGTTCATTATTCAAACAAAGGTGGTGAAATCGAAATAAAAGTAACTGAGGAAGATAACAAAGTGACGATAGCAGTCACGGACCACGGTATCGGTATGAACAAAGACGAATTTCCCCTTCTCTTCTCCAAGTTTCATCGAAGCAAACAAGCCACCCTCACCAATACCGAAGGGATGGGTATAGGACTATTCATCACCAAAGAGATCATCGCTCGTCACAAAGGCAAGATCTGGGCAGAGTCAGAAGGTGTCGGCAAGGGGTGTACGTTCTTTGTGGAGTTGAAATCTAATTAATAAAAAACCGCGGCCGAACCGCGGTTCTGCGATCAGATCGTGTCGTTGGACGGCATCTCTCCGACAACGAGATCCCTGATCTTATGGATATTGGTCAGATCACGGCCACCTACCAATCGCGCAAGAATCCCCGAAATGTCTTGATCCGTCGAATCACTTACCCAATACAGGGTATACCGTTGACTATTTATCTCAGACTTGGCAACGATCATGACTACTGTCGTATGCGTATTTTCTGGAGAAGATTCTTGGTACTCTTCTAATGCCAGCATACTTATAAGCCGACCATTTGGTTCAATCCAGATATGTAGATACGGCGCTTCAGTTCGATCGGCCTGCCAGTTGGTTCGAAGTGTTGCTCCAATATCACTATAATTTACCCTATGCATTTATT
>CAZNUY010000070.1:0-2389 GCA_964576745.1 uncultured Candidatus Saccharibacteria bacterium
CTGTCAAGTGTCATTTAGAGCTTATAAACGCTAATATATACCAATGAAAAACCTCCTAACTTGGCTATCAAAAAGTAGGTTTCCATACAAACCTCTCATAAATATCGAAATATCTCGATCGAGACTACTTCACAACGCTTCAGAATTCATAAAGATAGCCCCAAACAACAAGATCATCCCCGCCCTGAAAAGCAACGCTTATGGTCATGGAATATTGCAAGTTGCCTCAATATTGGAAACTGCTCGAAGAGAAAACGAGAACTTCAGACGAGCAATCCCCTTCTTTGCTGTCGATTCATATTTTGAAGCGATCAATTTGAGATCAAATAATTTTAAAACTCCACTACTCATCATAGGATATACTCGCCCAGAGGATATCATCAATTCCAATCTAAAAGATATATCTTTTGTCATCACAAGTGTCCAAACTTTGAAGGATATTCGTATGACAAAAAAGCCTATCAGGATTCACATCAAGATCGACACTGGTATGCACCGACAAGGCATATTGCCAAATGAGATAAATGAAGTTTTTTCTATTTTGAAATCAAATCAAAATATTATTCTCCAAGGACTTTGTTCTCACCTCGCTGATGCCGATAGTACGGAACACGACTTTACTCAAGGACAAATCGGGATCTGGAATAATATTGTAAAAAAGTTTGAACAAAATTGTGGGAAAATTGATTATATTCACCTCAGCAATACTCATGGTCACAAATATGCCGATAAAATTTCTGCAAATATCTCACGACTTGGCATCGGTCTCTACGGTTTGACCGAAGACCTTGATAACATAGTCAACCTATCGCCCGTTCTTCAAATGAAAACTGAGATCACAGGCATGAAACAAATTTCCAAAGGCGATTCTGTTGGATATAACCATACTTTTACTGCAAGTACGAACATGAAAATAGCAACCATTCCTGTCGGATATTATGAAGGTCTAGATCGCAGACTTTCAAATGTTGGTTTTGTATTGCACGAAGCAACAGGTAAACTTTGCCCGATCAAAGGCAGAACAAGTATGAATATCTCTACTATCGACATTTCTCATATTCCAAATGCAAAAATAGCAGATAGTATAATTGTTATCAGTAATAATGTAGGTGATAAAAATTCTATATACAACATAGCCAAACTCGCCAACACTATTCCATATGAGATAGCTATACACATCCCTGAACATCTCAAGAGAACGGTTGTAGAATAAAAAGACTTGACCCCGTTGTTGAGCGGGGTCGAAGCTTGCAGACTGCACACAATCAGCCGATGCAGTCGTGTATCAGGACATCACTACATTTGAATGTAATTAGTTCATACAAACCATTCGGATCGAATACAAGATCGGAATTTGAATACAAGTAACTGAGAAGACCGTTAGCCACCAAAACCGTGATTTTATCTTCTTTCCTCTCGTACTGAACGAAAGCGCACAAGATACTCACTCTCGGGAGTCCAGGATGTTTATCCACCAGAATGATGGTCTGCTGCCGTTCCAGTTCCCAAGGCTGTAAAGTGAACCGTTGTTGTTTCGAAACACGATCGATTGCTTTTGTATCATGTCTCATTGTTCCTCCATGTCAATCATATAGTTATATTGAATTACTGTCAAAATATAATGGTCTGGCTTTGTAAGTTGTTTATAAAATATTCATGTAATAGTATTTTAGATTTAGAGTATACAAAAAAACCGCACGCAATACATTGCTGTACACGTGCGGCTCGTAAACCGACTTAGAAGCTTACTTCGTGGCGAGTTGCGCGAGGCGATACTCGGCTTCATCGAAGAATGGTCGATAACCCACTCCATCGTCGATCCTGTCGCCAAAAACATTCTTGGCGACCCTGAACCGACGGGCGAACTCGTTTCTGAACAAGTCTCCGCCGCGGAATTTAATCGCATTCATTGCGCCGTCGACCAAATCATCCTTGACAGTAACAATGATAGCATCCAAACCAACATCTCGCCTAAGAGCGAACACTGCCTCGAATTGGTTAAGGTCCAAGCACATGATACTGAATCGATACCAGCGTTTATTCTCCTTCAGGGCGATTTCCGTCCCACAGCCGCAACAGATCAGTCCGTACATCACGGCGATAACCTTCCAAGTGGTAGGGAGATCCACGATGTACGGAATACTCAAAATGAACAAAATGCTTGGCGTGAAAACCCACCCCCAGATGTGGGGCTGACCGCCCCGGTTGAAGCTTTCCATGCGGACCATGTCCGAAAATGGAACATTCCGAATCTGTACCATCACCCGGAAAAGAGCTTCCGGAATAATGGGTTTAACCTGAGTCTTCATGCTATCCTTTTGCCTGTTTAATCAATGGGTTTCCGGCCCGAATTTCGTAGGTTTCCGGCCCGCGAAAAACATCCCTTCCG
>CAZNUY010000071.1:0-2376 GCA_964576745.1 uncultured Candidatus Saccharibacteria bacterium
TGAAGTTGGTACTACTTATGACTCAAGTCCTGGAAAATAGTACCTTAAATGTTATTTTTTGCAAACTCTATTATTGTCTAAAAAATATTCTTTATTAACCTGAATATCCATTCGAAATTATTTATATATATCGTGATTTCCAATTTTTAAAAAATGTACAGTGTCCTTATCTCCATATTCAAAAACTATTCTATATTTCATATCTATACCAAAAGAAAAAAAGCCCGTAAGTTGTCCATTCAATTTGTGAGTATTCAGTGATGGGTGTTTTGTATTGGATTTGAAAAGCTCTATTTTCTTTAGGGCGACTATTTGTATTTTATTCTCCAAATTCTCATATTGATCTACAAATTTTTTTGAAAAGATAATTTTAAACATTTCTCTTTCTTTTTAAGATATCCTGTAAATCACCTGAAAAAGATAACCCTTGTTTTATCTGTCTAGAAGCCTCGAAAATTTCATTTACTTCAACTTGCTCTCTCATCTTTCGAACTGCTTTTCTTATTGCTTGAGCACGGTTTTCTGCCTCACCAGATGCAATAAAAGTATCAATAAATTTAATCAAATCTTCTGGCATTGGTATTGATAGGGTGGTCATATTTTACAATTAATTATATGATAATATCATATACTATAACATTTCATATTGCAAGCGAGGTAAAATATAAAGTCATATTCTGATATAATGTAATTTCTATTATAAAATAAAATAAAATATGTCTCTAAAAAATAAAGTAGCAATAGTGACAGGTGGCAAACAGGGTATTGGTCTAGGTATTGCAAAGGTTCTTGCGAATCACGGTTGTCGAGTAGTTGTAAGTGATCTTGATCAAGAAGGTTGTGACAAAGCGGTGAGTGAACTTCAGTCAGCTGGTGCCGAAGCTTTTGGTATCAAGTGTGATGTGTCTAATAAAGCGGATGTTGATGCGCTTATTGAACAGACAATGGCAAAATATGGTCAGCTTGATATTTTGATAAATAATGCCGGAATATTTCCTTTCGTGCCATTTGTAGAAATGAAAGAATCTGATTGGGATAAAGTTATGAATGTAAATCTCAAGAGTATTTTCTTGACCTCGCAATTAGCACTTAAGGTTATGAAAGACGGCAGTAAGATCGTGAATATTTCCTCGATTGCTTCTATAGTTGCCTTTGAAGGTTTGACTCATTATTGTGCTACAAAAGGGGCAATGAATGCTTTTACTAGAGCTTTGGCGGTGGAACTTGCTCCTAGGAAAATCAACGTCAACAATGTTGCCCCTGGAGCAATAGAGACACCGGGTGCTACGGGAGCTGTTGATGCGAAAACTAAGCAAGCATTCATCGATGCTATACCATGGAAAAGATATGGATTACCAGAAGATATAGCAAATGCTGTCGCTTTCCTCGCTTCTCCTGAGGCAGATTATATAACAGGACAAACATTAGTCGTCGATGGTGGTTGGACATTGAAATAATCATCATATATTGCCTTTTTTCTGCCAATCTGTTAGTCTTTCATAACCATGTTAATGATTCGATTACAAAGAACAGGACGCAAACACGAACCAACATTTCGCGTTGTTTTGACTGATTCAAAGAATGGTCCAAAAAGTGGCAAATATCTCAAGAATTTGGGATGGTATGATTCACGTTTGGATAACGATGCAAACAAACAGTTGGATATTCCTGAGATCAAGAACTGGATGTCAAAGGGTGCAAAGCTATCTCTTACACTTCACAATTTTCTTGTCGGCGCAAAGATCATAGAAGGCAAAAAGTTGAATGCTCTTCCAAAGAAAACAGTCCAAAAGAAAGCCGAAAGTACAGAGGCTCCAAAAGCTCCATCAAATCCAGCTCCAACTGAGACACCAAAAGCAGAAGAAAAGACCGAAACTGTCGCTGAAACTCCAGTTGCAACAACAGCCTAGTTATCCATTGTTGTTGACTGATAGATAGTTTGTTACAATTGCTTCGTACAGCATTATGCTTGTACCTTTATGAAATAATTTTACGATATATGCAGCAAGATCAGCAATTTTTAGATTATGTTATCAAGGCTTTAGTAGACAATCCGGGAGATGTAAAGATAAATAGAACAGTTGACGAAATGGGGGTACTACTCACACTCGAGGTTGGTGCCACAGATATGGGCAAGATTATCGGTCGACAGGGCAATACCGCAAAAGCCATCAGGACACTACTTAGAGTTGTCGGTATGAAGAACAATTCAAGAGTCAATCTCAAGATTAACGAGCCAGTTGGTGGACTCAAGTCTCGTGAAGGTGGTGTCGAAGCACCTGCAGTTCCTCTTTCTACTCCAAATTCAAAGACCGTAGAGGAGGCAATGGCAGATCTCAAGTTGGAATAGTGAACAAAGACAAATATTTTTTAATT
>CAZNUY010000072.1:0-2336 GCA_964576745.1 uncultured Candidatus Saccharibacteria bacterium
AAGAAACGATCGATTTAGCGGTCATTGCGATCAAAGCAGACTTCGTTCCAGACATAGTCCGACAATGTGCGAACCGCGGTATCAAAAATATCGCCGTCATCTCCGCTGGTTTCAAAGAGATGAACGAGCATGGAGCAAATCTGGAAAAAGAAATTGCTCAAATAGCAAAAGAAAATAACATTGCCCTACTTGGACCAAACTGCCTCGGAAGTCTCGATTGTCACTCAGGTCTCAACGCAACCTTTGCCCCAAACATACCAAGAGCTGGCAAAATTGCTTTTATCTCACAGTCCGGCGCCTTGGGTACGGCGATCATAGACAAGGCCGTAGACGAAGGTCTCGGCTTTTCAAAATTTGTCAGTCTCGGAAATGAAGCATCATTGGATGAAATAGATTTTCTCCAATTCATAAAAGACGACACAGAAACAGAATTTGTAATGATGTATTTGGAAAAGATTTCTGATGGACCAAAGTTCCTCGCTCTTGCAAAAGAAATTACAAAGACAAAACCAATAGTAGTCATCAAAGCTGGCAGAGGTGCAAGTGGTCAAAAAGCCGTCATGTCACATACAGGTTCACTCGCTTCGGATGATTTGGTGATGCGCCAAGCATTTCATCAGGCAGGCATCATCGTTGCAGATTCGATAAGGCAATTTTTCAATATAGCCAAACTATTTTCCCTAGGAATCAAGAAACCACTTACCGAACTAGTCATACTCACCAATGCTGGAGGACCCGCTGTGATCACTTCAGACCTTGTAGACCTATCGAAGTCTCTTTCGCTTTGCAAAATTGATGAAAATGAAAAAGCCGAGCTCAAAAAAGCCCTACCTCCAATGGCTGGCCTCAATAACCCTATCGATATTATTGGCGATGCTTTATCACCTAGATACGATTCCGCTCTCAAAATTCTCAAGCATGATTCATATCAAGCAATAATCGTCTTGGTAACACCACAAATGATGACTAACGATGATAAGATCGCCGAAGTTATAGCCAATCATTCAAAAAACAAAATTCTCTTACCCGTATTTATTGGTGGCCAAGAAGTCCAAAAAGGCATAGAAGTCTTGAAGCAAAATAATCTCGTCAATTTTGATTTTCCTATTGATGTCGTAGAGGCTTTGGATAAACTTGCCCTACATCGCAATAAATCCAAGAATGAAAACAGTGATAATACCGGAGACGATAAAACCCGAGATGTGCAAAATCATCCTTCTCCATCTGGCACAATGCTTTCATATGTAGAGACAATGAAACTCCTAAAAGATCATGGAATAGTTATGACTGGCATTTTGGTAAAAGAAAAAGACGATTTGCGCGAGGCCATGACCAAGCTTGGCGGTGATTCATTTGGCATGAAAGTAATGTCAAAGGACGTGATCCACAAAACCGATATGGGTGCAGTAAAATTGCACATCAAAACTCTCGATGAAGCAGAAAAAGCTTGGGACAGCATGCAAGCAAATGTTTTGAAAATTAAACCTGATGCGGATATAGAAGGTATGGTCATCCAGCCAATGGCTGTCGGAAAAGAAGTTATCATCGGGATGAAAAGAGATGCAACTTTTGGGCCAACTATACTTTTTGGCCTAGGTGGCATATTCACCGAAGCACTCAAAGACTCCTCACTCCGCGTGGCTCCGGTCACAAAAGAGATGGTTCTCGAGATGATGCACGAGATTCGTGGTGTAAATATTTTGAAAGGTCTGCGAGGCGATAAGTCCGTGGACTTTCACAATCTTGCAAATATCATTGTCTCTATTTCAAACATTGCTATGTCTCACCCAGAGATCATGGAAATAGATCTAAATCCAGTTATGGCGGGCGCTGACAAAGTGGAGGTGGTTGATGTGAGGGTGATGGTGAGAGATTTCTAAAGACTTAATGATTATATTTATTCTACCTGTGTACAGGTTATCCACATTTCTCAATGAGACCGGTATCATTAAATGTTATACAATTAATCCAGAGATCACTAAATATCCCACACCACTTAGATAGTTTATGTTCCCGGTATTAACGGTCTCTTCGCTTTAAAAGCATGTTCGTTATCAACTGTCATCTTTTGAGGACTGGCAGTATTTGTTTGGTGATGTAGGATATTTAATGATCAACTAGATAAACACTAGCATTTTTTTATTTATAAAAAAACTGTGGACAGTGATTTAGGTCACGCATATTCTGTATATTCCAGTGAATCTCAAAGTAACGGTCACATCAAGATTTTTAACACATAAACCTTGACAGGTGTTTTTAATTATACTATAATAGACTTAGAATTTTGGTGCTCTAATCTGAGCTTAAAATTAGCCAAAAAAAGGAGGTAACTTTTG
>CAZNUY010000073.1:0-2319 GCA_964576745.1 uncultured Candidatus Saccharibacteria bacterium
CAATCAATGTACAACCGCTTTTTGTTGTGATAAATTATGCGTGTTAGTCGTACATTATAAAAAATAAATTGTCCTTGGATAAACAGGTTATTTTGGCAAATTTAGATCCATCAAATTTGCAATCTGTAATCTGAGGGCAAACATCTCGAGGCGAGGCCTCGAGAAACAAAATATGAATAAAAAAGAATATTCGCTCGAAGTAGGTGGTAAGCCTTTGATCGCAGAATTCAACGATCTCACTGATCAGACAAATGGGGCAGTAATGCTTCGTTATGGCAACACCGTCGTACTAGCAACAGCCGTTATGGGCAAAGAGGCTCGTGAAGGAGACTTTTTTCCATTGACCGTAGATTATGAGGAGCGTTTTTATGCTACCGGCAAGATTTTGGGTTCTAGATTTATGAGGAGAGAGGGAAGACCTTCGACAGAAGCGATCCTGTCTGGAAGAATTGTAGATCGCACGATCCGCCCTCTATTCAACCAAAAAATGCGCCATGAGGTGCAGGTTGTACTTACAACAATTTCTATTGGCGATGAAGATCCAGATTCAATTTCTGTAATCGCCGCATCTCTAGCTCTTGGAACATCAGATATTCCGTGGAATGGACCAGCTTCTGCAATACGAATTGGCAAGAAAGGAATTAACTTGAGTGGCGACGGAACGAGCACAGAATCAGATTTTGTAGTAAACCCTCTCACAAAAGATCGTGAAGGGTCAGATGTTTGCTTGGATATGATCGCCTGTGGTAAGGACGGAATGATAAATATGATCGAGGTAGGAAGCAAAGAGGTAGCCGAAAGTACTCTAAATGAAGCGCTTGCACTTGCATGCCAAGAAATAGAGAAGATTCAAGTCTGGCAAAAAAGCATAATTGCAGAAATTGGTAAAAATAAACGCCAAGTAGAATTGCCAGTTGCAACCGAAGGTACAAAAGAGCTTTTTGATGCAGAAATTGCACCAAAATTGGCAAAATTTGTCTTTAGTGGACCTGGCAAAAAGAAATTGGAAGAAATTACCGATGAATGGATGGCGCTATTTAATGAAAAATATCCAGAAGGCAATGCGGGTATGGCAATGGAAATATTTGAGGAAGCAGTAAACGATCTACTACACACCGAGGCTATCGACAATAATCGCCGTCCTGATGGTAGGTCAATGGATGAAGTCAGACCACTATTTGCCAAAGCTGGAGGTATTTCTCCTATTCTTCACGGTTCAGGAACATTTTATAGAGGAGGAACACATGTACTTTCACTTCTTACACTCGGTTCGCCAGGAGACGCTCTACTCATAGACGGCCTTACCGCTCAAGAAAATAAACGATTCATGCATCACTACAACTTTCCTCCATTTTCTACAGGAGAAGTAGGAAGAATGGGTGGTACAAATAGAAGGATGATCGGTCACGGAGCTTTGGCCGAAAAGGCGCTTCTTGCTGTCATTCCAGACAAAGAGAAATTCCCATATACGATAAGGCTTGTCTCCGAAGCTTTGGCATCAAACGGTTCTACTTCGATGGGTTCGGTGTGTGGATCTACCCTCGCCCTTATGGATGGTGGGGTACCGATCAAAGCTCCAGTTGCAGGTATTGCCTCTGGTCTTATGATGCGCAATGAAAAAGAATACAAAGTTCTAACTGATATTCAAGGTCCAGAAGATCATCATGGGGATATGGATTTCAAGGTTGCAGGAACAAGAGAGGGTATAACAGCTGTCCAAATGGATGTCAAAGTAGGTGGAATACCACTAAAAATTTTAGCGGAGGCTTTTGAAAAAGCAAAACTAGCTCGATACAAGATCTTGGATGTAATAGAAAAAGAAATACCAGCCCCAAGAGAGAAAATTTCTCCAAATGCTCCAGAAATTATAGTAATGAAAATCAAAGTCGACCAGATCGGCTTGGTTATCGGTACAGGAGGCAAGACTATCAACGAGATCCGTGACACCACTCTCGTAGAAGATATTACTATCGAAGATGATGGTACTGTCTTCATCACAGGTAAAAATGAAACTGCTCAAAAAGCAAAAGATATTATTTATGGAATGACAAGAGAATATGTTGCGGGGGAGCGATTCGAAGGGGAAGTAGTAAAGATGATGGATTTTGGAGCTTTTGTAAAAATCGGTCCGAACGCAGAAGGATTGGTCCACGTTTCTGAAATAGCACCATTTCGAGTTGAAAGGGTTGAAACTTACCTCAAAGAAGGGGACAAAGTACCAGTAGTCGTAAAAGAAAAAGACGAAAAAGGCAGACTCAATCTCTCTATCAAATCAGCAGATCCAAACTTTTTCACAAAAAAAGAAGAAACTCCTAGACC
>CAZNUY010000074.1:0-2267 GCA_964576745.1 uncultured Candidatus Saccharibacteria bacterium
GGTCATCGCAAGTCTTTCCAAACCAGCACCGGTATCAACAGAAGGAGCCGGTAAATTGCCAATAATTTTGCCTTCTTTCTTTTCGTATTGCATGAAAACATCGTTCCAGATTTCTACAACGTCACGTTTGCTGTCTGCATCAATGAATTGCTCTTTTGTTATACCTGCCCCACCAAAACGGTTTTTGATATCGTAATACATCTCAGTGTCAGGACCGCAGGGACCATTCTCACCAGCTTCCCACCAGTTTGAACTTGCTGGCATAAAGAAAATCCTTTCTCCTTCGAGATTATTTTCTCTAAAAATGTTTTGCCAAATTGAGTGAGCCTCGGAATCCTTGGGAGCATTCTCATCCCCCTCAAATACCGTTACATAAAGCCTCTTTGGATCGAGACCCAAACCTTCCTCCTTTGAAGTCAAAAATTCATAACTCCACTTGATGGCGTCTTCTTTGAAATAATCACCGAGAGACCAGTTGCCCAACATTTCAAAAAATGTAGCGTGGGTTTTGTCTCCAATATCATCTATATCGACAGTGCGAAGGCATTTTTGGGAATCAGCCAGACGCTTGCCCAAAGGATGAGCTTTACCCAAAAGATATGGCACCAAAGGTTGCATACCGGCAGTATTGAAGAGTGTGGGATTGGTTATACCCTTTTCGTCAGGCGTGACTAGTGAGGCAGAAGGAATGATGGCGTGGCCTCTTTTGCGGAAAAATTCCAAAAACTTGGATCGGATTTCGTAAGATTTCATAGGGCGATTTTAGCACAAATGTCGTACGAGGGCGAATTGCCGAGGTGCAACCTCGGCAAACTTATTTACACAATTAATATTTTGTTGCATAAATTTCATTTTATGATAGTCTTGTTAGGAATTTGTACAATTGGAAAACAGGAACCGCAAACAAGAGGAACGTTGTGACGTTGAGGAAATATCTGGAAAAAGAACTGTCGGATTGCGCATTTGAAGGTGACGATAGAAGTTTTACGATTACCAGCAATGAGTGCGACATCACGGAGAAGACAATCGTTAGACTCGTGCGGAAGTTTATGAGAGAAAGGGGTCTACGAAGTCATCACGGAAAAATTGACCCCATTGGCGGTATGGATTTGCGTCCCCGTAAAAAGGGCGCGAGACCGACGCATTCCTTGCACATAAGCGTGCATTGGAAGATCAGAGCCGTAGTGAGCATCGCTACGATTTGATGCGATACACCCACGCCGAACCGTTCCACGGTTCGGCGTTGTTTTTTGTAAAATTTTTTGTAAAAAAGAAGACCCATGCCAAAGCAATGGGTCTTTCGACCATCAGCCATGAAACTAGCTGGCCAAACTAGTTCCTTTCACAGTTCACTTTCATGTCGTCAAATTCGATCCATCCACATTTGTCAAACGTGTTATACTCCCCATGAACCTTAATACTTCTATTAGCCTTAACTTCGATTGGTACGTGGAGATCCTGAATCCACACCCCCTCAAATGACCAGTTCCGTCCGGGCACAGACGACGGAGATCCTTTGATGACACCTATCTTCTCAACCTTGATCCAAACATAAACAAACTCAACAGGTCCACAACCCGTACCCTTGATAGTAAATACCATCGGTTGAAATTGTGGCATTGGACATTCAGACACGCCAAACGACAAAAAGATTTGCCGATCTGGACCATCAATGATTTGGTTTCTGTTTGTGTTCATGTTTTTCTAGCTTCTGTTCTGAATCCATATTACAAGCCAAGAAGGTATTGTCAATAAAGTTGCTGGGCGTAAAAATATATAGAAACTACGATTGTTATCACCTTGCACCGAGTTAATACTATGCTAAACTGGATTTTTAGAACGTAGCTCACAATCGAATAGTGAAGGAGGAAAAATGATCCAAGAATTCATTGACTTTCTTAGGACAAAAAATCCCGGTGATCGGCTTGATATATCTTACAGGGACACGCACTGCCTAGCTCTCGTCGTAGTATCATGTCGCGACTGTGACGATCAACATTTTGTCACAGAAGTATTAATTCCATTTATGATAAGGAACAAGATCACTTGTCCTAAAGTGAACCCAAATCCATCTGCAGGATTGATATTGATGTCCCAAGATCGCAAGTACAAGCTGGTGACTACGAGAGCTAAAGTAGGTCATAGATTCGAGCTTAGTATCACTATTACGTGAGGAGACGCCGGACCCCTCATCTCGCGCACACAACACGCAACATGCCGAACCACCGTTCGGCATTGCTCTTTACAGAGGTGTCACCTCTGTGTAC
>CAZNUY010000075.1:0-2243 GCA_964576745.1 uncultured Candidatus Saccharibacteria bacterium
ATCCAAAAAATCGCCAAGTCGTTAGGCGTTCCTATGGAGGATTTATTAAAATAATTTTTTAAATATGGCCATATTAGACAATTAATTCATACTAATCTTTTAAAATTTGTGAGAGTAAATATTGCAAATTATGATGGGGGGGTAAAATACAAGTAAATAATGAAATTTATTAATAATTAAAAATTAAAAAATTATGTTGCAAAAAATTGATAACTTTTTCGGGATAACAAAATTGGGTTCAAATTTTAGAATTGAGCTTTTTGCTGGTCTTTCTACTTTTCTTTCACTCTCTTATATTTTTGTTGTAAACCCGGCAATTTTGTCAGAAGCTGGAATCAGTACAAGTGTTGCTTTTTTTGCAACAATTTTTGGTTCCGTTGTCGCTACTCTGTTAATGGGTTTATGGGCACGTTTGCCTTTTGCTCTTGCTCCGGGATTAGAAATGAATGCCTATATTGCTTATGTAGTAGTTGGAGTTATGGGGTTTACTTGGCAAGGCGCGCTCGGTGCTGTTTTTTGGGTTGGTGTCTTAACTTTTATTCTTGCCTTTACTCCATTAAGAACAAATATCATCAAGGCCATCCCAGACAAATTAAAATCCGGCCTAGCTGCTTCAGTTGGAGTTTTCTTAGTGCTTATCGCTCTTAAAGTCAGTGGAATTTTGGCTTATGAAGGGATACAAGTTAAAGGATTTGGTTTGCTCGCATCGCCAGAGGCAATAGTTTTTTATTCGGGACTTGTTTTGGTTGTGATTTTGAAATATTTCAAAGTAAAGGGCTCTGTTCTTTTAAGTATTATTGGTGCTGCCATTATTGCTCATTTCTTGGGCATTGGAAATGCCGTTGAACCTATAAAACTTTCCAAAGAAATGTTTGCGGGAACATTTGCTTTTGACTTGGGTATTATATTTAATCCAAAAATATGGGCGGTTATTATTGTGCTATTTATTTTGGATTTCTATGGACCAATTGCTAAGTTTATTGGACTTACCAGAAACACAAGTATTGTAGATAGTGAAGGAAACTTACCACGAATGAAAGAGGGTTTAGCCGTTGATGGCGCTGGAACAATAATTGGCGCGGCAACAGGAACATCAAACCTTATAACTTATGTCGAAAGTGCTGTTGGAATTGGAGAAGGCGGACGAACTGGTTTGGTTGCAGTAGTAGTAGCAATCTTAATGTCGTTATTTCTTCTTATTGTACCTCTCATCAATTTGATTCCTGTTGTAGCCACAACAGGAGCATTATTCTTTGTTGGTGCCATGTTGTTTCCATGGAAAGAAATAAAACAATATCAGTGGATTGATATTGTTTCTGTGTTGGCGATGGTATTGGTAACTATTTGGACTTTCGGACTAGATAAAGCAATGTTTGCTGGATTTGCATCTTTTGTTGTTCTATTTGCAGTCACGGGAAAATGGAAACAATTAAATCCATATCTTATCGGTTCAACACTTATACTTTTAGTTAGTATTTTACTTTCGAAATAAATTTACAAAATTATGACACAAGACAATAAAAAATTAGTTGCTGATCAAAAAGAGTGGAGTGTTGTCGCCAAAGAACTAGATGCTGAAAATCTTAAACTTGCCTCATACGACAACACTTTGATGTCTGCTATTGGCGACATTAAAGACAAAAAAGTTTTGGACTATGGTGCAGGCCCTGGTGTTCTCGCTTTGGGTTTACAAAAAATGGGTGCTGAAGTCAAGGTTTGGGATATTAATAACGAAATGCGCGAAAAGGCTGGAGCAAAAATCGGTCCTGAAAATATCTATAACGACATTAGTCAAGTGCCTGAAAACTTTTTTGACATTATCATTTGTAACTTGGTTCTGTGCATTGTACCAGAGGCAGAGGTCAAAAATATCGTAAGAAATATCAAAAATTTATTGAATGAAACCGGCTCGGTATACATTGGCTTTTGTAACCCAAAAATTTTTCAAGTTACTGAAAGTAACTTAGATTTTCGTTTCCCAACAGGCAATAAATATGAGGATAATCACAATTATAAAAAGATTAAAAAAGAAGGTGGCTACGAAATTATTGAAACTCACCGTCCGATTGAGTGGTATGAAAAAATATATACTGATATCGGTTTAAAATTGCAAGACACTTTTTTTACTCCCGAATACGAACTAAATGGAAATAAAATTAAGGATTTTGTAATATTTAAGTTAGGAAAATAGCCGCCGAATTTCCGAAAACCCCCAGTCCGAAACCCGCCCGCATTCCTCCCCA
>CAZNUY010000076.1:0-2209 GCA_964576745.1 uncultured Candidatus Saccharibacteria bacterium
GTTCTTTCGGAAACACTTTAAGGGCAAGGCCGTATTTGGATGGAAGAGCATTGTGCGGGACCGCAGCGGTCGCCTCCGTGTCCCGTGTCTCTGCGGGGATGGTGGCGGGGTGATCCTGGCTTGGGGCTGGCCTGGCCACGATTGGGACGATGACTCTCCGGCTCTCCGTCTCGCAAGTATCACTAAGGCTTAAGTCACTGTGCACTCTGTGCACTTTGACCTTAGATCTTGAAATTGGTGGTTTAACCACCCGGCAAAGAATGATCTGCCGTCAATATTCAAACCCTGTACGAAAGTATGGGGTTTCAATTTATATAAATATGATAAAATTATTTCGGTATTAGGTGAATCAAGCTGGCGGCTATAAAATCGTGAGCTTCCGGCGGCCGAATCCAGTATCCATGAGCTGAGAACGTCTGCGGTTATTACTTAAGACGGAGGGCTTATGTAGACACTTCAAAAAATGAAGCTACTTGGTGCAAAGTGCTATGGCATTATAATGCCGAATAAGATTCAACCCTGAGAGCATTCGAAGGGTGGTGGCTTGGAAGGCACTTTGCACGTATTGTGCGGAACCGCAACGGTAACCTCCATGTCCCGTATCTCTACGAGAATGGTGACAAGGTGATCCTGGATTGGAACTGGACTGACAACAATTGGAACGATAACAATCCGGCTCTCCGTCTCGCAACTCTCTTCATTTCTCTCCCTATTTCTTGGGAGAGTTTTGTTTTGTAAGCTGTCCGCTCCAACCACCCAAGTTTCTCCCTATTTCATCCAACTTCAAGGAAATTGCTATATATTTTTTATTATCTAGTGATTTTGATTCCCAGAGGATCATAAACAGTATTTTTATAGTATCCATTTTCTTTATACCCAACCTTACGTAGGGATGTTTTTCTTCTTTTGGTAGAAAACTAGCAGCTGAAATTGTTTCTATAATTTCAACAAACAATGAATCGATACGATAACCAAATGAGTACCTTTGTGATTTTGGTATATCTTGGCTGTAACTATGCCATAATATATATGCATCTTTAATTTTCCCTAAAACAGGTAAAATTGATGAGGGGGGGGGTAATTTTATTGCTATGACTAGAATTCAATTCCAACATGACTACGATTATATCATTTCAATTAAAAATCTCCTCGAAGCGTGGCAGGAGTTCATTAGTGGAAAAAAGAACCGAATTGATGTTCAAGAATTTAGCAAAGATCTAATGACTAATATTATTTCACTTCACCGCGATCTTGCTTCAAAAACATATATTCATTCAACATACCAACATTTTAGGATAAATGATCCCAAGCCTCGTGACATTCATAAAGCAACTGTTCGTGATCGATTATTACACCATGCTTTGCATCGAACCCTTTCTCCATTTTTTACAAAAACATTTATTCCTGATTCGTACTCATGCCAAATAGGTAAAGGGACACATAGAGCCCTTAATCGCTTTGAGAAGTTCATTCGTATAGAATCAAAAAATAATACGCGTACAACATGGGTACTTAAATGCGATATTAGGAAGTTTTTTGCAAATATTGACCAGACTATACTATTAGAAATTATTGCACAATATATTAGAGATAGAGATATTATGTGGTTGATTTCAACAATTATTCACAGTTTTAACTCAGGCGTAAAAGGTATTGGTCTTCCGTTAGGCAATCTTACATCACAGCTTCTTGTGAATATTTATATGAATGAGTTTGATCAATTTGTGAAGCATAAACTTAAAGCAAAATATTATATTCGATATGCAGATGATTTTGTTGTTATTTCGCATGATCGCGAATATTTAGAACAGATTCTTGTGCAAGTGCAGGAGTTTTTGAAAGATAATCTCAAGCTCATCATGCATCCAAATAAGATATCAATTTCTACTGTGGCATCTGGACTAGATTTTCTTGGCTGGGTCCATTTTGCGGATCATAGGGTACTTCGAACTAAGACCAAGCAAAGTATGTTCAGGAATATAAAGATAAAAGAAGCTAAAAAAGAAATAATCCAATCATATTTTGGGTTGTTAAAACACGGCAACGGTTGGAAATTGCAACAGAAAATTATTAACTCAATTAATCATTATAGTAATTAAGTAAACAAGTTAATAGCCTCAAGCAATCACATCTGATATAATTTTGCAGTACACCAGTGGCTAATCACTAGTGACTAACTAATAAACACATGGCAAATACAAAAGAATAC
>CAZNUY010000077.1:0-2193 GCA_964576745.1 uncultured Candidatus Saccharibacteria bacterium
GAAGAGGCAAAATCGAAAGCAAAAGTTTTGGCAAAACAGCTCGGTGTTTCATTGGACAAAATTGTAAGTTTCTCTGAAGACAATGGGGCATATTACCCAAGGGCATATGGCATGGGTGGTGTTGCTGAGATGTCTGTCAAAAGCTCAGCTCCAGCTCCAGAAATTCCAGTCGGTGAGCAGAAAGTTACAAGTAGTGTGACAATTACTTACGAGATAAAGTAAAAAGTTGTCAGGTAGATATTTTATTGAGACAGTCTGCAGTTAACTCTGCGGACTGTTTTGGTATATCTGTGAAATTGCGTATATTCCAGCTTTGGACATCTCTACTTCTGGATCAACTTTTGCACAAGCCAAAAAACGCTTTGGTGAAGTGGTTCAAATTTTCTTTGAAGAATGTCTCAATATGGGTACCCTTGATGATGTTCTTTCGGACCTTGGTCGGACGAAGGAAAATAGTGAAAATATGGCTGTGCAAAGCTGTATTTGACACATATTGATATCTATTGACTTATATTGCAATCTTTGCTATAATAATCATAAGTACTTGGACTTTGAAATTGATCATATTCGCTGCAGCATTTAGTTGTTTTAAATAACAAGACTATTGAATGCTGTGGCGAAGACTAGATTCTTAGCCAATACAGCATGTCAAATCCAAATGTCCAATCCGGAGCACACTTGAAAATAGTGGTGCAATGGGGAGGCAAAGGAGAGTATGAAAAACAGCAAGTTGGATTGGAAGGGTGTCGGGCAGTTTTTGGCGGTGCTTGTCCAGATTTGGACGATAATCAAAGGTGTCGTCGAGAATAAGGTGGGGATCGAAATCCTAGATTGGTTTGTTGGTGATGGAAAGGCTTGTTTTACTGAGTGGCTCCAAACCTTGATAGTGAAGTATCGGAAGTCGCTTCCGTTGGAGCTGAAGAGGGAGCTGCTAGTAGATTTCGAATCTGCAACGTTGGTTCCGTGCGCCCTGGATCTTGCTGATCAGGTTAATCAGATTAAATCTAGGGTGCGAGGTAAGAGGAAGTTTAGCGAGATCGGAGTCTCTATCCACGCAAAAGGAGTCGGCTTGTCGGGTTACGACCTTCTTAGAGACCTTGAAGGTCAGGAAGTGCTCGGGGCTCAGCTCCTCGATTTCTACCTGGAGCACCCCGATCTCATCGATTGGGGTTGGAAGAACAAAGGATGGATTTTTTTCTGGGGCACAGTGTACTACTCTCCCGCAAGTCTGCAATGGTACGTAAGGGGCATGCGCTTTGACGGCTTTACGGTCGAGGAGTCACGTGTGTGCCTCTTGGATGCTTGGGAAGGCGACTACTTCGTCGCTGTCTCCGCAAGTTCTGGTAAATAACCACTCGTTTCTGTCTAACCAGAACCTCGCTCTTGATTTTCTGTGGTTTTGAATAAAACCATATGGCAAAGAATGATCTGCCACCAACATTCAGGCCCCGCACAAGTTGTACGGGGCTTTCACATTTCTCGAGGCGAGGCCTCGCGAGCGAAATTAACTACAGATGGCTTACTGCCGTTAATTTTTATTAAAAACTCCTCTAGGCCTCGCCTCGCGGGGGCGCATTGACTCCCTCCATTGCCCCATGATAGTATAGGCTAGTAGTCCCCGCAGGGGTTTTTTAATACAAATATGAAAATTACCGAATATATCAAAGATACAAGAGCAGAAATGAATCATGTCAACTGGCCAACAAAAGCCGAGACTATTCGTTTTACCGCTCTCGTCATCTCGGTTTCTCTCGCTACGGCTATCTTGCTAGGAATTTCTGACTTCGTGTTTGGTAGGCTTCTAACTTTATTGTTCTAATAAAATGTCAAAACAAAACACAACAGGTGAGCGAAGTTGGTACGCCATTCATACATATGCTGGCTATGAGAATGCCGTTGCTCGAAACTTGAAACAGCGTATCGAGTCACTCAACATGGAAGACAAGATCTTCAACGTCATCGTCCCTACCGAAAAAAAGATCAAAGTCAAAGGTGGCAAGAGGGTAGAAGAAGAAGAGAAGATTTACCCTGGTTATGTTCTCGTGGATATGATCGTTACCGATGATTCTTGGTATGTGGTTCGCAATACTCCTCGTGTTACGGGTTTTGTTGGGGCAGGTGTCTCACCAGTTCCACTAGATCCAAAAGAAGTAGAGACATTATTCTCAAGAATGCAAAAGAGTACAACCGAAC
>CAZNUY010000078.1:0-2187 GCA_964576745.1 uncultured Candidatus Saccharibacteria bacterium
CAGAAGTAAAGTCAAACCCCACCAAGCTTCGGCTTAGGTGGGGTTGGTTTTATTATAAAATAAATTTGGTATAATTGAATCCATAGAGATTTCTATAAATTTTAGTATCATCTTTGTGATGATACATCTCACTCTATCTATTTAAATACGGCTAGTAGTCCTATTTAATTTATTAATGCTAACAAAATAAAATATGGATAAACAATCAATAACGATTAAGGATATTGAAGTTAAAATAAGAACATCTAAAGATAATAATGACTATATTTGTTTGACTGATATGGCCAAATTTAAAAGATATGATAGTGGAATAGTCATCTCTAATTGGCTCAGTACGAGATATACAATGCAATTTATTGGTGCCTGGGAGCAGTTACATAATAATGATTTTAATCTTATTGAATTCAATAAGATTAGAAATGAAGCTGGAACCAATGGCTTTATTATATCAACATCAATGTTGGTCGATAAAACTAATGTAATAGGTATAAGATCCAGTTCTGGTCGTTATGGAGGTACCTATGCTCACAAGGACATAGCTTTTGAATTCGCCACTTGGCTTTCACCAGAATTTAAACTTTATTTAATTAAGGAATTTCAGAGACTTAAGGAAAATGATAATAAGAAACAATCATTAGAATGGAATTTGAATAGAACATTAACCAAGCTAAATTACAGAATACACACTGATGCAATAAAAGATCATTTAATACCAAATAATATAACAACAGAGCAACAGAATTTTATATATGCAGATGAGGCAGATGTTCTAAATGTAGCCCTATTTTGTATGACAGCAAGACAATGGAAAGAAAACAATGCTGATAAAAAGGGTAATATACGTGATCATGCAACAATTGAGCAACTATTAGTCTTAACTAATTTAGAAAGCATAAATGCAGAGCTAATCAGAATGAATATGACACAGGGAGATAGACTGAAGAAATTAAATCAAACAGCAATTACACAGATGAAGTCATTGGTCAGAAATATTAATATTGGTAAATTATTGAAAATTAGCGATACTGCAATATAATAAAATCAATAAAAGGGCTCACCGAACGATGTCGGTGAACCCTAAAACCATGAGTTGGACGGTGTTAATTCGGTGTTCCGAACCATCACTGATGTCCTTCGCTCGCCGCTAATTACTCATGATTTTGAAATTTGACACATGGTATATTATATTATAATTTATATTAAGAATCCTACAGGGGAAGTGGCTTTGAAGGGAAGCCCAGGTGTCCTGAACAATACACCCAACAAATAACTTATGTATGCTGTAGTTTGCGTACGTTTATCTTTAGGAAGGGATAGGCATAAAAGTCAAAGTGACCCAGTTCATTGTGTCTGCATGAATCAAGACTCTCTTGAGTCTGCAAAAATTGCAGTGGTTCATTTACTCAAGCCAAAGCCAGATGAAAAAGTTGAATTTCAATATTTGTCCAAATTCAATGGTGATGGCAAGTGTTATGCCCTTATCGTGGATAATAGTGAGTTGACCAATTGGGTAGTTTACGTCAAGGAAATCCATCCAAGTGATGAGGTTGTGGATATTCGTCACCAATACTCAGGCACATGGACTCATTATCATCTTAGGGTGGTTTCGAATAAGATCTAACCCCCACCTCAACGCAGGAAATCCCTGTCGCGAGATGGTGGGTTTTCTGTTTTGGTGGGGATAGTGATTTTTAAGAATTCGGGATGGATATTGACTAGTCTTCTCACTACGAATATTTACATTGTACAATATTTGTGATAATTTACAACTAGTTAACCTTAACCAGGAGCTCTTGTGATTGGACCAATCGCAATTCAACTTGCACAGCGGTTTTCAGGTAAAACAACTATCATTTCGACCGAGGAATCGATGATGATTGTGGGGATGTTCTTGATTGGGTGTTTGGTCATTTACGTCTCACATGTGGAATGGAGGCGTCGGTAAGTGATTTGATCGTATGGTTTGTCAAACCCCACCAAGCTTCGGCTTAGGTGGGGTTAGTTTTGTATTGAAAAAGGGCTCACCGAACGATGTCAGTGAACCCCAAAATCATGAATTGGACGTTGCTAATTCGGTGTGCCGAACCATCACTGATGTCCTTCGCTCGCCGCTACTTACTCATGATTTTGAAATTAGATTAGCATAGAGTAATGGGGAATGGAAGATGGCAGTGCTATAGAGTTTAA
>CAZNUY010000079.1:0-2061 GCA_964576745.1 uncultured Candidatus Saccharibacteria bacterium
AAATGACGGTGATAGCCCAGATCAAAGTAGAGAGGATGAGCAGGATATCGATCGAAGCAAGGAGGTTATTTTGGAGACCAAACTGGATAGGGGAGAAAAGGAGATTAAAAATAAGATTGAGTAAAAATGGTAGAGCGACAATAAAAGGAATTTGTTTCTGGACAAACATCAAGAAAACTTTGCCAAAGGAGATAGCTATCAATATGTAGAGTACAGTCCAGACTGGTCCAAAAAGCCAAGATGGTGGTGCCCATGATGGTTTGATAATAGTTGAGTACCAAGAAGAGGTTTGATTCATGGGTATATTGTAGCATTAATTGTTTTGATGATCTTTAACACTGTCAGCATTTTCTTTTGCACTACTCCCCGCCACAAAACCCGTTGTCCAACAAAGTTGCAAACTAAAACCGCCAGATGGTCGGTCAATATTGAGGACATCGCCGACTAGATAGAGATTTGGATAGAGCTTTGAGCTCATAGTTTTCCAATCGACTTCATCTAGAGAGACTCCTCCACTTGAAACGATCGCTTTGTCGGTACCAAGTAGGTGGTCGATCCTTAGAGGGATGTTCTTTATGACATTGATCAACTCTAGTCTAGACTCACGAGTTATGCTATTGCACTCAGTTTCTGGATCAATCTTTGCTTGCTCTAGGATTTTGGGCACAATGGAGCTTGGTATCAGATCATTCAAACTATTTTTTATTTTCTTTTTATGATTATTTTTGAATAGATCCTGAAGAGCGTTATTGAGTTTTGCATGATCGTGGTCGGGTAAAAGATCGATCGAGACTACTACTTCTCCATAACTTAGCATTTCACCTATTTGTTTACTGATATTGAGTACACTTGGTCCACTAATTCCAAAATGAGTAAATAAGATCTTTTGAGGAATTTTGGATTGCAAGCCTTTGTTATTGGCAATTTTTTGTTTTGTGCCATCGAGATATACATTCAACTTGATATTGGTGAGACTTACACCACTTATATCCTTGACCCACTTTTCTTTTGTAGCAAGCGGGACGAGGGAAGGATTTGGTTTTATTATTTTGTGTCCGATTTTCTCCAGCCAGACAAAAGCGTCACCAGTCGAGCCCGTCTCTGGATGAGATGTCCCACCTGTAGCAACGATGACAGATTTTGCATGGATAATTTTGCCATCTTTTAGAATTACTCCAGAAATTTTGGCATCTTTTATCAATAGATCTTGAACTGGGGCATTGGATCGGACTTCTACACCACTTTCTTTGAGATAATTTACCATGACATCCCAGACTGATTGGGCCTTGTTGTTCAGTGGGAACACTCGATTTTCATTTTCAATTTTGGTTTCCATTTTTCTTTTGTGGAAGAAATCCAAAGTATCTTTTGTGCTCCATTTCGCAAATGGTGAAAAAAGATATTTTCCATCATCTCGAAAGCGCTCAAGTAGTTTCCTATTATCAAATTCGGCATTGGTAACATTGCATCTGCCACCACCAGTGATCAAGAGTTTTTTACCCAGTTTTTCATTTTTTTCCAATAATAAAACCTTGGCTCCAAGCTCGCTCGCTCTGCCTGCAGACATCATGCCAGCGGGTCCGCCACCGATTACTATTACATCATAGGTTTTCTCGTTCATAGGAGAATGTTAACACAAAGGGGGTCGATTATATCAACCCCCCGGTGACCGCTCCTATACTTCGTACTCGATTTCATCTTCATAAACCTCGATCTCCCTTAG
Organism: uncultured Candidatus Saccharibacteria bacterium; assembly: GCA_964576745.1. Lineage (GTDB taxonomy): Bacteria > Patescibacteriota > Minisyncoccia > Phycocordibacterales > PALSA-1337 > C7867-002. The sequence goes on from CAZNUY010000079.1 coordinate 1,724, forward strand.
GAATTCGGCACGACGTTTTGCAAACTCTTCGGCCCCACCATTACTAATGAAGTGTGTGATCAGCCACTCCGGGTGGTGAAAAAGGTCCCAATCATCACAGCCATGCTCTAATCGAGTACAGTGACGGTTTATGGGACATGTCAACGCCTCCCATATCTGTCTCTGCATGTACCCCTTTTGGTCAAAGACCATGATCTTCATGGTGTATCCTTTGGTTCAAGGTTACAAAATTCATATTGAATTATACTCCTAAAAAAATTATTCACCAATACCTCTTATGCTCAGTCAATCTTGTCTTTTGATTTATGATGATAGAATTAGACTATGAAAAAATTCCA
>CAZNUY010000080.1:0-2020 GCA_964576745.1 uncultured Candidatus Saccharibacteria bacterium
ACATGCCGAACCACCGTTCGGCATTGCTCTTTACAGAGGTGTCACCTCTGTGTACCCTTAGCACCCAAAATCTCAAAATCTTTCTTTAGATTGGGCAGATTACGAGGATTGTAGACCGCCACACACGGATGATAGAGGGTTACGATCTTGATGGCACCATAACTAGCCTGTGCATCGTAGGCTTTGCCATGAGCTTTCCCTATTGGCTCAAGAGCATCTTCCTTGTCAAACTTTTTCATAACATAACCCATGGCATAGCGACCCAAGGTTACTATAATCTTTGGCTTTATGATCTCTATCTGTTCATCGAGGAATGGACCGTAAACAGCAATTTCCTCCGCTGTCGGGTCGCGATTTTCTGGTGGGCGATCTTTGACGATGTTTGTTATATAAATAGAGTCGCGTTTGAGTCCAACATGTTGTAACAATTGATCCAAAACTTTCCCTGCGGTACCACAAAAAAGGCGACCAGTCTTGGCTTCATTTCTACCCGGCGCTTCACCGATCATCACAATCTCAGCATCATGACTACCCTCTCCGATGACTGGAAAATAATTATTATCAGTTCTGAATGCAAAAAGTGGTGATTCTTTTAGGTTCATCACTCTGGCTTTGATTTTTTCCAGCTTTGCTATTTTATCCATTTATTTTGCCTCCTCGATCACAACCTGAACTTCAGTCAAAATTTTCTCTTGATCCTCTGGTTTTACACCTATCTCTTTTAGGACATGAGGATTACCAACCAAGTCCAAACAGATGAGCATATTCTTTGCCGCCAATTCTCTTTTTTGATCTCGAGTCAAAGTCGACAGACATGCTATAGGATGCAGACTATTTTCGGAAATCAAATCATGCAGATTTCCCTTTTCTGGATAATTCCAACCGAGCAATTTCATCTTGACGCATTCACTATATCGGATTGCTTTGTCGGTAAATTTTGTATTTGTAATGAGCCATCGCTCGGTCAATTTGCGTTTCGTACCTCCGTAGTCGTACTCGTTTTCTGATATATCATCGTAGCGAGCTTTGACATAAAGGCTGACTTTGAGATCAGACTTTAGACCAAATTCATTGTGATATTTTGCTTCTACCATTGCCAAATCTTCACCTTTCCACGCAACTACATCGACCTCATGATCGACACAGTGCCCCATCACAACTTGATCGGTTACACTTTCATAACCCCACATCTTGAATAATCTCGCAACAAATTTTTCAAAAGGAAATCCATCCGGACCCAATTCGATCATTGCGCGCCTTACAGAATATTTGGCTGCTACTTTACTGGAATGTTTTCGAAGTAAATCAAAAGCGCGACGATAAATCTCGGTGGTACTCATACCATCGTGGATCTCTCTACCGATCTCTTCTACGACATCGTCAATGATCTCCGCTGACGCACCGACTCGCTTGAGTGAGCTTACTAACTTTTCTTCTTCGAATAATTGTTTCGTGCCATCGGACTTGGTTATTGTAATAAGGTGATTCATTCTAGTGATAAGCCACTAGTAGTTAGCCACTAGTGAATGCAAGTATTGTACATGAAAATTGTCGTCGTGGCATTAGGATGAAAGTGTCGAATTTTCTTATATCGTAAACTCTATAAGCCTTCCATCTTTCAAAAAATCTGTTAGGATAATTTTGGGCGACCGAAGTACAAAGGCGTCAGGTTGTATTACTTGGGTGCTGAGTCAATGAATCCGTGGTTTTTGCCTTTTCCCCATACGGTGGAGACGAACGCACTGTGTAATGCTATGCCCAAAGGCCTGTGATCTCGAGCAGATTGCAGGCCTTCTTTTTTACCTAGATCTTGAATTCTATACCTTACTCAATCACCCCTCCACCCACACACCTCTCCCCATCATAAATAACCAAAGATTGTCCGGCAGACAAAATATCCTGAGATTTTGCAAATTCTAGAGTAACCTCGGAAATATTGGCGGATAATATCCGAATATCACTCAGCTCTTGTCTATAACGTGAGCGTGCCTGAAGTGGAAACAGATCTGTTTGACTAGGA
>CAZNUY010000081.1:0-1979 GCA_964576745.1 uncultured Candidatus Saccharibacteria bacterium
TTAAACTCTATGAAACTACCATCTTCATAAAATGAAACCCCATCGGTCACCTCTTAGGTTACTAGATGGGGTTTTGAGCCAAGCTTGGTGGACTCTTACTTGTACTCCACAATGATCCCGAAGGTATCCACGTGGGCCTTGATAAGATCACCAATAGCCTCTTCTGAGGTCTCGCCACAACCCCAAATCTCTGGGTGACCATCCAAACAGGCATGATAATCGTGACTGCGCTTTGTGACAACAATCTTCATAATGAACCCTCCTTTCTTTATTGCAATGTTGCCACATCGTAATTGTTGTGTCAATATGACTAAATCTTAAACTCTATGAGACCACACCTTCATTACCCTTGACTAACAAAACTAAAAGTAGTAATTTCTATAACAAGTCAGGTTCCTAGAAAATGGTGGTTTTTGTGGAACGCGTAGACCCGTAACCAACCGGGCAACTCGCGCGGAGAGGTCATAACTCACACTCACCACTTTGTTGCAAGAGTACTAGTCCTTGTAACCTTCTTCTAGGTTGGAAATCTGTCATGCGCCCTGCGGTTCACACCAAGGGGCTTTTCTTATATCCCAAACTCGTACAGCACCGTCTTTATTATTACCCCCTCAAAACTTTCTTCAAATATTTCCCAGTATAACTAGCCTCACTTTTCGCCACATCCTCCGGTGTACCTCTTGCAACGATCTTACCTCCCCTTTCACCACCTTCTGGGCCTACATCGATGACATAGTCTGCATTTTTTATTAAATCCAAATTGTGTTCAATAACAACCACCGTATTGCCTTTGTCTACAAGCTTGGTCAGGATCTCAATGAGCTTTTTTACATCTTCATAATGTAGTCCGACAGTCGGCTCATCGAGTAGATAAATAGTCTTTTGCAAATGCGCTCGATAAAGCTCGGAAGAAATCTTGACCCTTTGCGCTTCACCGCCGGAAAGAGTCGTTGCTGACTGACCAAGTTTGATATAACCCAAACCGACATCCATGAGCGTTCTCAGACGATCTTCGACAGCTGGTATATCTTTGAAAAATTCCAAGCCTTCCTCGATAGTCAATTCCAAAACTTCATGAATATTCTTTTTGCGGTACTTGATATCCAAGGTTTCCTTCATGAAGCGTTTTCCATTACAAACATCACAAGTGACATAGACAGTTGGCAAGAAGTGCATTTCAACTGCTATCTCACCATTACCCTCGCAAGCTTCACAACGACCACTGGGACGATTGAAAGAAAATCTTCCTGCTCCCCAACCGCGCGCTCGAGCCTCTGGTTCACTGGCAAAAAGATCGCGGATATGAGTCCATGCGCCGGTATATGTTGCTGGATTTGACCTAGGAGTGCGTCCGATCGGAGACTGATCGATAAGGATAACTCGGCCAACATATTCTGAACCGCTGAAACTTTTGCAATTGATCATTTCATTACTTCTAACTCTGGCTTCGAGTCTTGCTTGCAAATTGCGATACAAGATCTCGTACATAAGAGAAGACTTGCCGGAACCAGAAACTCCGGTAATGACATTTAGACTAGAGAGAGGAATATCGGCATCCAGATTTTTTATATTATAAACATTTCCTCCTCGGATCATAATTTTTCCTTTTGGCTCACGACGACGTTCTGGAATATCGATCTTTTTTTCACCGCGAAGGTATGCGAGCGTAAGAGAATTGGAATCATTCTTTTTTGCAGAAAGTAAATCATCAACATAACCAGAGACGACTACTTTGCCACCATGAACACCCGCCCCCGGACCAATATCGACTATATAATCTGAAGCGTACATCGTATCTTCATCATGCTCGACGACGACAATAGTATTACCAAGATCACGCAACTTGACGAGAGTATTGATGAGACGATCATTATCTCTTTGGTGGAGACCGATAGTTGGTTCATCGAGAACATAGAGGGCACCAACGAGACCAGAACCAAGCTGTGAAGCAAGACGGATACGCTGAGCTTCTCCACCGG
>CAZNUY010000082.1:0-1953 GCA_964576745.1 uncultured Candidatus Saccharibacteria bacterium
AACCTAGGACCCCACCAGTATCAGTGGTGTGCTCTACCAACTGAGCTATACGCGCGTAAAAACAATTTAACAGAAAAGTGACATAAATGCTAGAGGATGGTAATTTGCCAAAAGTTCAATCAAATTTCTATTAGTATGATAAAATTGAGCAATGGAAAAAACATACAATGTAGAAATTTATGGAACAAATGATGATGAGAAAAATCGTCTTGAGACTCATTTCAAAGAACATGATATAAAAGCCAATATCAAGTATTTTAGTGAGAAAATTAACCCCGACAACCTATCAACAAGCGAAGCACAAGTATTGAGTGTTTTTGTCGATTCCATAGTCGACTCAAAGGTTATGGACAAATTCCCAAACCTCGCCCTCATCGTGGCCAGGTCGACAGGTTATGACAATATTGATCTAGCGGAAGCGAAGAAAAGGAACATCCTTGTTTGCAATGTCCCATCATATGGTGAATGTACTGTCGCTGAATACACATTTGGATTGATACTGATGCTATCGAGGAAGATTCACCTATCTATAAACAAATACATCGAGCTGGGGCTCACAACAAACACCAACATCAGAGGTTTTGATCTGTATGACAAAACTATGGGCATTATCGGTACTGGCAAGATTGGTAAGAGAGTCATATCGATCGCCAAAGGTTTTGGAATGAAAATTTTGGCTTACGATAGTTTTCCAGACAAAAAAGCCGAGACTGACATCGGTTTCCAATACGTCGATCTCGATCACCTACTTCGTCATAGTGATATAGTCAGTATCCATATTCCATTTACAAAAGATACCGAACATCTCATAAATGCCAAGTCATTTTCTCTAATGAAAAAAGACGCTCTCATCATAAATACTAGTCGCGGAGGAATTATCGATACAAATGCTCTGGTTGAGGCTTTGAATAACAAAGTCATAGCAGGAGCGGGACTCGATGTATTAGAAGAAGAAAATATCGTAAAAGATGAGACAGCATTCATCATGAGCAACAAAACTGGTAAGCACAATCTCTGCACTATTGTTGCAGATCACGCCCTCATGAAAATGCCAAACGTCATTGTCACCCCACACAATGCCTACAATACAAATGAGGCGCTCGATAGGATACTCGACACAACTACCCAAAACATCTTGGCATGGATTCAAGGTAAACCGATTAATACTGTAAACTAAAATTATGGACAAAAAAACTTCTTGGGGTGAAGTAGCCGAATGGTACAACGATCTTTTGGAAAATTCCGAGGACTCTTACCAGAAAAATGTAATCCTGCCCAACCTCATCCGCCTCGTAGATCCGCGACCAGACATGACCATACTCGACCTTGCTTGTGGTCAAGGATTCTTTTCTTTTGCTTCTGCCCAAGCCGGTGCAAAAGTGATCGGTTGTGATATCTCAAAGGAGTTGATTGGACTTGCAAAAGATAAAGCAATCAAAGAAAAGAATGGCAATGTAGAATTTTACGTTACCCCCTCAGACAAAGTGGCATTTATTCAAGATAAAACTGTAGACCTGATAACTATCGTTCTTGCAATTCAAAACATAGAAAATATAGTTGGAACTTTTGCAGAATGCTCAAGAGTCCTGAAGCCAAATGGCAAGCTAATCCTTATTCTCAATCATCCTAGCTTCAGAATCCCTCAACGATCTAGTTGGCAATGGGATGAGAAAGATAATAAGCAATACAGAAGAATCGATGGTTACATGTCCGAACAAAGTTTCAATATAGACATGACTCCGGGAGAAAAAGATGAATCTAAAAAGAAATTTACCATCTCCTTCCACCGACCTTTGCAACAATATGTAAAGGCTCTAGCAAAATCTGACTTCTCCATCAAACGCCTCGAAGAATGGATTTCTCACAAGAAAAGTCAGGATGGTCCTAGATCTGCGGAAGAAGATCGAATTCGCAAAGAGATACCGATGTTTATGTGTTTGGAGTGTGGGAGGT
>CAZNUY010000083.1:0-1951 GCA_964576745.1 uncultured Candidatus Saccharibacteria bacterium
TTTGTATTCGACGATAGCAAACTTAACATTTGTCACTTTGCCATCTTCGACGACCACATCCATTGATGCTTCACCTTCTATCTTGGTTATTTGATCTAGTCTGAAATCTACTCTATGCATGTTATAAAATTAAATATTAAATATAAAAATTAAAATCTAAGACATTATACTACTACATTTGGTTCCTTCGACACGCTACCCTGAAATTCTACTACCAAACCACTCACCTTTTCCAAAAAAACTTTGGGATCCATGGGGCAACCGGGGATTTCTACATCAACAGTTACTACTTCGGCAACTTTCTTGACCATTGGCAAAGCACCAAATCTTGTAATAAGGAAATCGATGCTCTCTTTTTGTTCTGGTGTAAATGTATTCCTCTGACCAGCCGGTAGCCCAACAACAGCGCAAGAGCCAACAGCGACCAACTTCTTGGACCGACTGCGGATATCCTTGAGCTTCTCTTCTTGCTGTGGCGAAGCAATTGCACCCTCAATGAATGCAATATCGAAACTATCCATAACATTATTGGTCTTCATCACTCTTGCATGTCTAAAATCAAAAATCTCTCGCCATTCCTGCCAATGATCATTCATAACCTCGGTCATAATGATTGTATTGTCCTCACAACATGAGAAAGAAAACCAACCGACTTTGATTTTTTCTTTTTTCAATTGATCGCTCATGACCACATTTTAACACAATTTTAACTATTGTTTTCATTTTGGAGGTAAAGAACTTGTTATTTCTCAAGCACGATCGGCTCTGCTCGAAAAACGGAAGACTCGCAGAGCCGTCTCTTCTCGTGCCACCCTTTTTTGGTTTTCCACATTTAGTGTCGGTGGCACTGCGAAGGGCTTTCGAAATAACAAGTTCTTTACCTCCAAAATAACTATTCACAATTTATGAAAATGAACCTGTGATATAATTTATATGTGAAAAAATCTCACGACAGTGTTTTTACAATTGGCATCGGTGGAGCCGCCGGAGATGGAGTCCGCGAATCTGGTACTACCGTCGGAGCGATCATTACCGAACTTGGCTATCATTCATATTTCTCATTTACATATCCTTCACTCATTCGAGGTGGACACAATTTTGCTCGCATTTCATTTAGCAAAGACAAAGTAAATTGCGACCACACCCATCTTGATGCTCTCATTGCTCTAAATGAAGAAAGTATCACTCTTCATCTCGATGAAATGGCAAAAGATAGTGTCGTCTTTGCCGATTCATTTCAAAAAACTGATACGGATCTTCTAGGTGAAAATGCCGTAGTGATACCAATGGCAAATACAGTGAAGGAGCTCAACGCCTCACCAATAATGCGCAATTCGATGGCCCTCGGTGCCCTCTGTTATCTCCTGGACCTCGACTACGCGATGATGCAAGTTGTCCTTGCCAAAGTTTTCAAGAACAAGCAACCAGAGATGAACATCAAACTTGCCGACATGGGTTACGATCTCATGAAAGACAAAAATTTCCGCCATACAAAAAAGATCGAAGCGTTACTAGAAAAAAGAGATTTCGCCGAAGGCAACGTTGCTTTGGGTAAAGGCCTCGCTTCCGCAGGATTGGATTTTTACCTTGGCTACCCTATGACTCCGACGACTTCATTACTCCAATTTTTGGCGAGTCAACAAAAAGATACAAAGATCCGAGTGATCCAACCAGAAAGCGAACTTTCTGTCATCAATATGGCTTTGGGTATTTCTTATGCTGGCAAGCGAGTAGCAGTCGGCTCAGCGACCGGAGGATTTGCTCTGATGCAAGAGGCATTTAGTTTTGCAGGTATTGCCGAGTTACCATTAGTCGTAGTCGTCTCTCAGAGACAAGGACCAGCGACTGGACTTCCGACATATTCTAGTCAGACCGATTTGCGATTTGTAATTCATGCAGGACATGGTGAATTCCCAAAAATTGTAATTGCACCCGGCGATCACGAAGAAGC
>CAZNUY010000084.1:0-1911 GCA_964576745.1 uncultured Candidatus Saccharibacteria bacterium
TTAAGTCCGGCCTCGCCAGCCGTCTTTGCATCACGCGCGACTGCCATCGATTTTAATTGCCAAAAAATCGTACCCAAAATACTTTCTGATTCTAGGCCATTTGCAACAGCATCTCTATATATAGACCACGCTCGGAACTTGTCTCTATTCCCTATTGCATCAGCCAAAGCAAAAATATTGAACTCTTTCTTTGGCACTTTTTCTGCCTCATCTAGGACGACAACCTTCTCACCATATTTTTCAAAAGCTTTTTTAAGACTAGCATTGACCTTACCTTCACTAATTATAAAAATATTAGACGACTCTTTCATTACAGGCATCATCTCGATCATCTTATCTATCTTCTCCTCTTCATTACCTACCCTATTTACATAGACTATATATTTATTTGAAAATAAACCCTGCCCACCGACGTGTTCTTCTATAATATACGGATTCCAATTTTCAGAATTTATTTCAATAAAAGATGCGTCCGGCTTTTTTGCTCGCAAAGAATCAACCAAAGTTCTTGCTTTGTCTATAACTTTTTTATTATCAGTACCGTAAAAGATATATAGCATTATTTTAATTCTCCCCAATTGTTTCCAATTGCCTTAGATGCTCGAAGCACAACTCCTTTGGTATCTTTTGGATCCATGACGCTTTCCATGATCTTTTCTATTTGTGTCGCCACTTCTTCTGCTTTGTCCTCCTTTATCTCATAGACTAGCTCATCGTGCACCTGTAAAAGTGGGTACACCGCTTCGTCTAGTTTATTTTCTTTTATATATTTATCGATAGCAATCATGGCTAACTTGATGACATCTGCCTCAGTACCCTGTATAGGTGCATTGATCGCCATTCTTTCTGCAGATGCTTTGATGTATGGGATTTTGGAATTGATCCCCTCAAAATATCTCCTTCTACCGAAAAATGTTTCGGTATAACCTTTGCGAGCCGTTTCGGCTTTTACATTATTCAAATAATTAGCCAGACCAGAAAATGTCTCGAAATAATCATTCAAGAATTTTTGGGCATCATCACGACTAGTGCCCAAGTTTTGTTTTAGAGCCAAAACACCCATACCATATATGATTCCGAAGTTTATAACCTTGGCTTTGCGTCGCATATCGGACGTGACTTGTTCGGGTGAAACTTTGAAAACAAAAGAAGCAACCGAAGTGTGTACATCTTCACCTTTGCGGAATATTTCTAGTAATTTTTCATCACCAGACAAGAATGCCGCGATCCGGAGCTCGATCTGAGAATAATCAAAACTACAAAGTTTATACCCTTCACTTGCCACAAAAGCTCCGCGTATAGCTTTGCCCAAGTCGGTCTTGACTGGGATATTTTGCAAATTTGGATCAATCGAGGCCATGCGACCAGTCGTCGTACCAGCCGAAACAAAATGAGAATGCAAACGATCTTTTTCATCTAACAAAGGTGGTATCGCGTCTATATAAGTAGAAAGCAATTTCGAAAGCTCGCGGTATTCGAATATAAGTGGCACAATCGGATGCAAATCGCGGAGTTTTTCTAGTTCAGACTCTTTTGTCGACCTCGCTCCACCGCTGGTCTTCTTCATATTTTTGCCCACCAACTCGAGCTTGTCGAAAAGGATTTCTCCGAGCTGTTTTGGTGAGCTTATATTAAATTCCGTACCAGCAAGTTCGTGAATTTTCTTTTCCAATTTCTCAACTTCAGCATGATATGTCTCGCCGAGATGAGTAAGAAGTTTTCTATCTATCTTTATACCCCTCTCTTCCATCTTTTTTGTTATAGGTATAAGTGGAAGTTCTATCTCTTCATAGACTTTGCGAAGATTTTTCTTGTCCAATTCTATATATATAGCCTTCCTTGCTTCTTCATAGTCGCCCTTATTGGCAAAATTAACCACGTCTTCCATTTGTGGGTTTGTAATTCCAGAAT
>CAZNUY010000085.1:0-1878 GCA_964576745.1 uncultured Candidatus Saccharibacteria bacterium
GATCTTGGAGCAAAGATACAATGGAAAGATAATGATCCAAGTTCAAAGACTTTGTATATTGATGCAAGTACCATAGATAAAACCGATATCAATTCAGAAAAAGCAAAAGTAATGCGAGCGTCGGTTGTCCTTACTGGACCAATGTTGGCTAGATTTGGCAAGGTATCTTTTCCAGCTCCCGGAGGTTGTGTCATTGGGGCAAGGCCGATCGATCTATTTATAGAAGGTTACAAGAAAATGGGTGCAACGGTTCGACTTCAAGATGAGATCTATTATATAGAATGTCCAAAGCTCAAAGAGGCTGAGATTAATTTCGAAAAGATAACGGTAGGTGGAACGGAGACTTTGATGATGGCCTCGGTCCTCATTTCAGGGAAAACTGTTTTGAAAAATTGTGCCAAGGAGCCAGAAATAGTCAATGTTGCCTCATGGCTCAATTCTTGCGGAGCACAAATCGAAGGTGTCGGCACCGAGACTATTACTATTGTCGGTACAGGAGGTCAATTACTCAAACCGCAAAATTCTTATCGAGCGATACCAGATAGGATTGAGGCGGGAAGTTTCCTATTTTTGGGAGCGCTTACAGCGGAGGAACTATATATAGACAATTGCAATCCGGAGCATCTATCGTTAGTTATTGATTTATTGAAAAATTCAGGAGTATCTATCGACATTGTAAATGATAAGACTATAAAAATTACCAATTCTCAAAATGTTGAAAATAAATCCTACAGAGCTTTCAACGTGACAACAAAAGAGTATCCCGGTTTTGCTACTGATCTACAATCACCCCTTGTTACTTTTTTGACTCAATGTGAAGGTGAAAGCGCGGTTACAGAGACAATATTCGAAGGTAGATTCAAATATGTAAATGATCTTATTGACCTTGGGGCAAGGATTTCTGTTATCGACAATAACAAAGCGATTGTTTCTGGTCCGACTCCGCTACATCAATCCCCAAACAATCATCTCACTGCTCACGATATCCGTGCCGGTTTTGCCATCGTTCTTGCATGTCTCATTGCAAAGGGTAATTTTACTGTTTCAAATATTCATCTTATCGATCGTGGTTATGAAAGTTTGGAAACTAGGCTGAGGGCATTAGGGGCAGATATTAGGAGAGAAAAGTAGAACCTCCTGAATAGTTGTTTTTTAGACACGCAAAACCTTGCAAGGTTTTGCTCTGATTCGGAAATTTCTTGCTAGAAATTTCCTGCATACGGTCTAAAAAACAACTATTCATCCGGTTCTACGTTTAAATATTGTTGCCAGTAAAAGTCATGTAACACACCTATTCTGAGAGGCTCCGCAGAAATTTTTAGCAAAAAATTTCGAGGATTAAGCCAAAATGTTGCAACATTTTGGCGGCCTCGAAGAATGGGTGTGTGGAATGACTTTTACACGCACTTATCCGTGTAATGTTGAACAAATAGCAGTCTGTGTTAATATCAGCCATATGAGTTTTTTTTCTCCAAAACTTGGAATAGATCTTGGTACGGCAAATACTTTGGTTTTTTTGCCTGGTAAGGGAATAGTCATGAACGAACCTTCAGTTGTGGCTATTTCACAAACAGAAAAACGCGTGCTCGCTGTCGGCAATGAAGCAAAAGAAATGATCGGACGAACACCAGATGACATCATTGCATATCGTCCGATGCGCGATGGGGTGATCGCTGATTATCACATCACCGAGGCAATGCTTCGATATTTCATCGACAAAGCTTTGGGTAAATTTTCTTTCTTCAAACCTGATGTCATCGTCTCTGTGCCGGCAGGTATCAGTTCGACCGAGAGGCGTGCGGTCATTGAGGCAAGTATTCGAGCTGGTGCCAAGAATGCTTATGTAGTCAAGGAGCCAGTTCTTGCAGCTATTGGTGC
>CAZNUY010000086.1:0-1746 GCA_964576745.1 uncultured Candidatus Saccharibacteria bacterium
GCTGGTTTGGGCTGGTTGGGGGGATGTAATGAGGTTGTAAAGATAGTTTAGGGGAGATTTGGTGGAATCGTAACAAATCGTATCTTAGCGTAACAAAACGTATCAAATCGTAGCAAACCGTAACAATGATTAAAAAGACAGAGAATTGCCTTTATTGTGGCGAAAAAATGGAGAGTAAGACCGCCAAAAAAAAGTTCTGCTGCCCGCTTCATAGGGTTTATTGGAACCGGGAAAAAGAAAAAGGCACTTTGGGGCTTGAGATAAAAATAAAAAACGGGGAGGCAGATTTTGTGAAGTATGATATGGAAAGTGTGCTGCCCGCTATTTCTGAATCAAAAGATAAGGAAATGGATTTAAAACCCCCAAAGCACCCCCTATGGAAAGAAGGCGACCCAAAAGAAGGCAGTATGGCCTTTTACCTGAAATATGAATGTTATACTTATTCTGAACTTGAAAATAAATTGAAAAATGGATTGCAGTGAAAATTACTTAGCTTTTGTAAAAGAGCAAAAAGAGAAAGCAGAAAAAATCGGGAAGGAGTTTAAACCATATACAAGAAACCAATGGAGGTTTGCTGAATTTTTATTTAACCACTCTGATGAGATTGGTATAGTCGGCGATACAAATTCGGTATTTAGTAATGTGAGCTATTTTATAAAACACTCGAAAAATTTTAAACGAAAATAAAACCGCTAATTGCTACACATACGATGAAATTTTAAAATAAATCAAAATGAAAGCAAGTGAGTTTTACGAAAAATATTGGCGTGTTCAAAACGCCGTTGGCGAATGGGTTCGACCTTGCCCATTAACAGATGCGCAAAAAAAATATTTAGACACTTGTGCTGAATATCCTGATTGCGTAGGGGTAATGATGTTTGGGAAAAGGAGAAGGCCGGTATGTATTGATGTTGAGCATTTGAAGCAGCAAATGAGTAAAATGCCTACATACTTTATACCAGACAATCAACCGTTATTAGATAAATTTGGCTCATCAATAGAAACAAATCAAAATGAACCATCCTAAAGACCGTGAATTATCACAAGCAGAGAAAGCACAGATTATAGGGTTTTGGAGGCAATGCCAAAATGTACTTATGATAATGGTAGTGATGGAATTGAGGCAGGATACTGTGGAGGAAACTTTGCAGGATTATTTTGGCCAAAAGTTATCAACCCCTAACACTTAAAATAAAACAATAAACCCCCATGAGTGAACTTAATGAAAAAATATTAGCGATTTTAGATAACTCTATTTCCGCTACGTCTTGGAATGACCAAGATGGCCTGCACCAAGAAGTTTCAGGCACAGAGCAATCCGCCAAAGCCATAGAGATATTAGTATTGGAGGAAATGATTGAGACGATAGGAAAGGAGTTTGAGATGGATGGCATCCGACAGATAATCAACGATTCAATCAAAAGACTTAACCAATTAAAACAACGGCAATGATTAAAAAACTAAGAATGTGGTTTTATAAACAATCTCTCAAAAGCAAAGAGGTTGTTGATATTATTGAAAGAGACAGGCGAGCAGAGGCTATTGGATATAATCTTTGGGTTAATAGTTTAGCTAAGAGTGGTTACCCAAGAAATGATAACGGCACAATGATGGATTGCTGGCAACTATATGACTATTTTTATTTACACGATAGAAGAGAAGCGTATATTTTTCACTCTAATAAAGTTCCTAAAAAATGACCAACAACAAACTATTCCCGGTAACTGTGTATGTTCCCGTTAAGGG
>CAZNUY010000087.1:0-1725 GCA_964576745.1 uncultured Candidatus Saccharibacteria bacterium
CTCACAATCTTCTTCATAAATCTTTCCATATAAACACTATCATGATGTATGAGGTGATGGCAATTGTGACACACCCAAGCCAAATTATTCAAGCTGTTATTATAATGATTCTTATCAATATGATGAACTGCTAGTATCTTTTCATTATTGGTACCACACATTGAACATATTTTAGCGATATTATGACGATTAAGCACACTCTTATAAGCGCTTTTGCCCGTTTTCCAATTTGCATGCTTTTGACCGACAAATTCCGTATTTCTCCATTTTGTCTGACATGATTTACTACAAAAAAATTTACCACTTTTTGAATTTTTAATATCCTTTGGCTGTTTATAAGATTTCTTCCCACAAATATTACAATCTACCAATTTTCCCTTCCTAGTACCAATATATTTGCAATTCAGGGAACAATATTTTCCATAACCGTGCTTAAGCCACGACGGTTTTGCATTAAACAAGGTTTTGCATGTTATACATTTAGTTTCTACCATATTGGATTTTCCTAAATTAGATTTAATAAACTGGAATTTCTTCCTTTATACCAGATTTATGGTTACTTAGTCGAGCCATAGCATAGAATAGTGTAGAAAGACGATTTAGGAAAGCTAGAGTCTCTTTTGACACCTTGATCTCACCCAACTCATACGCCGACACCACTCTTCTCTCTGTCTTGCGAGTCATGGTTCGAGAAATATCAAAAAGCACTGCCAATTGGGTACCACCTGAGATAAAAAAGGTTTTAATCGGTGGTAATTGTTTCTCAATAAGAGCAATCCATGTTTCCAATTGTTTGATCTTGCTTTTTTCTATCTTTTTTTGTGCACCAGCTACTTCGGCTTGTATAATGAAAAGACAATTTTGCACCCAAAAAACTATTTCTCCAAAAGTCTTGCCATCAATATCCCAGCCGACTTCTTTTGACACAATCTTCGCCATTCCCAAATATGAATTGAGCTCATCCAAAGCACCCAAAGACTCGGTTTGACACGAACTTTTCGAGATTCGTTTTGATTTTGGATCAAAATTTCTTGTTGTACCATCATCGCCAGCTCTTGTGTATAACATGCATACAGTATAACAGAAAGATTTGGCAAAAAATCGCCATTCGTTGTAAACTGGTGTCATGATTCCTATCGGTAGTCAGCAACATTTGGGTAAGAAAACATTTATTATTATGTTGCTTCAAGGTGCGCTACCTGGCGTGGTCTTATTACTCCTTGTTATCATCCTGTACTTCTCTGATATAAATATTGTAAATGATATCAACAGCAACATTGAAAATATCAATACCATATTCCCTATCATGGGTAACAATCTACAAAACTTTGGATCAATGTTTGTTCCACTAATATTCTTTTTAGCAATATTACTTGGTTGTGTTGGAATCATTATAAACTCTTTGAGATACCATTTTTATGTTTTCACTTTGGAAGAATTTGGTATAAGACTTAGAAAGGGTGTTCTACATATCGTCGAAATCACAATTCCTTATCGTCAAATGCAAAATGTCGACGTGACTAGATCGCTCGTTTATAGAATTTTGGGATTGAGTAGACTAGTTATCCTTTCTGCTGGTCACGAACAAGCCGGTGAAGGCGACCAGACCGATACAGTGTTTGACCCGATCGACAGTGAAGTAGCAGAAGAAATAAGGGTACTACTTGGTAGACGCATAGGTGTTCAAGTTATCGAACACGAAAGTGAGGCGGACCAGCAAGATGC
>CAZNUY010000088.1:0-1698 GCA_964576745.1 uncultured Candidatus Saccharibacteria bacterium
CTGATGAAAAATATGGTCGCTACGAAATTACAGAGGATGGTATTTCACCAATAGTATTTCCAGGAACTCCAAATGCTATCGTAAAAATAACTAGCTATGAACATGATGCCTCTGGTATTACCGTCGAAGATCCTCAAGCGACCGAAACTATGCTGAATAAAAGATTTCGAAAAACAGAAACAATACAAAAGGCCCTATCAAAATTTGAGACCATCAAAGTTTACGGTGATACAAAGAGCAAAGATGTCTTACTCTTCTGGGGTTCGACAAAAGGCGCTGTACTCGAAGCTTATGAAAGATACCTAGACCTCGAAGTCAAACTTATCCAAGTCGTCTGGATGGAACCATTTGATAGTGTGAGGTTGGCGAAAGAGTTGAAAGGAGCAAAGAATATTATAAATATAGAATGTAACCACGATGGTCAAATGGCTGGATTACTCAAAGAAAGAACTGATATAACTCCGACTCATAATATTTTGAAATACAATGCCCGACCTTTTGATCCGGAGGGATTGGCGGGAGAAATAAAACGATTACTCAGTAATTAATATGCTTTATTTTTTAGATTTTAGATTTTAGATTTAATTTTAACAACATGTCCCTCAACCTATCAACAACTTCAAAAATCACCTGGTGCCCCGGTTGTCCAAACTCACAGATTTTGGTTGCTTTGAGACAGACTCTGACGAGAATGGTTGAAGCCAATAAGCTCAAGATCGAAAACGTCGTAGCTTGCGTCGGTATCGGTTGCCACGGCAAGATTTCTGATTATATAAATGTAAATAGTTTCACCTCTCTTCACGGTCGCGTCATCCCTTCTATGACCGGTATCAAATCCGCCAATCCAAATCTGACCGTTATCGGTATGAGCGGTGATGGCGATTCGTATTCTGAAGGTCTGGAGCACCTAGTGCATGCTGCTCGTCGCAATTCGGACATCAAACTTTTCATCCATGACAATCAGGTCTTTGCTCTTACCACTGGTCAGACATCAGCAGCGAGCCCTCGTGGACATGTGAGTAAGACGACACCTCTTGGAAGTATCGAAGACCCGATCGATCCATTTGGTATCCTTCTTAGTGCTGGGGCAACTTTTGCCGCTCGCTCTTATGCTGGTGAGATTACCGAGACAAGTAAGATCATGGAACAAGCTATCAATCACAAGGGTTTTGCTTTCGTCGAGATTATTCAGCCATGTATTACATTTTTTGATACTCGCGACTATTTCAAAGAAAGAATTTTCTGGCGCGGTGGTCCAGCTAGTTCACCTGAAGAAGCGATAAAACTTGCCAAGATCGAGAACAATCGAGTACCGTTAGGGATATTTTATCAGGCCGATAAACCAACATTTGAAGAGTTGCTGAGGTAGTTGTTAGTACTAGGATTTAGTCATAGGAATTAAAGCTGGTTACTATATAAAGTTTTTTACTTGTTTTGATGTTAAAATATATGCATGAATTTAAACAATTTTTTTATACCAAAATCCGTCGCAATTATCGGCGCATCATCTGACAAAAACAAAGTCGGATACGCCCTCATGGCAAACCTTTCTCGAGGCGAGGCCTCGCGGAAAATCTTCCCTATTTCTCTTGATGAGATTGAGATACTTGGACACAAAACTTACAAAAGTTTAGACGAGATACAAGAAACGATCGATTTAGCGGTCATTGCGATCAAAGCAGACTTCGTTCCAGACAT
>CAZNUY010000089.1:0-1566 GCA_964576745.1 uncultured Candidatus Saccharibacteria bacterium
ACCTCCCTCCTATTCCCAAACAACACCAAGAAGAACGCCGGTACAATGAAAAGCGTCAAGAACGACGACAATGAGAGACCGAATATGATCGCCCCACCAAGTGAACGCCAAAGCTCATTTGAAAGTGTAATAGGTAGAATACCGACAATGGTCGAAATTGAAGTAATGAAAATTGCTTCAAGACGAGATTTACCAGCATCAGCCACCGCATCCTCGAACTCGATACCACTATTTATATTGAGATTGATTTTATCAACCAAAATAATGGCATTTTTGACCACGATACCAAAGAGCGCCAATATTCCGATGAGACCCGGGAAACTTAGAGGCACATTGAATATTGCCATACCGATAAATACTCCGATAAGCGCAAGTGGTATAGGCACCAAAACAATCATCGCTTGTCTGAAAGAATTGAATTGGATAATAAGAGTTGCGACGATGAGAGCTAGAGCAATCAACATTGCTCGCAAAACTGAAGTAACTGACTCAGCATTTTGTTCATTCTCACCACCGTAGGAAATGTTATAACCAGCGGGCATATTATAATCTTTCAACCTAGATTCGAACTCCGCCAATATTTCTTGACCGTTAGTTGTTGAGTCTGCTCCAGCCGAAATAATAATAGTATTTTTTTGATCTATTCTAGTGATCACATCAACCGCAGGTTTAAGCTCTATCTTTGCTACGTCTTTTAGAAAAACTGGCTCTTTGGCAAAATTGAGAATCTGCAAGTTTTGAATTGCCGACAAATCAGGGATAGACTTTGAATCGAAAGTTGCCGTAAGTTTGATCTCTTTTTCACCTTTAACAATTTTGGTCAATTCAAAACCAGAAACCGCAGTTCGAAGTACTGAGCCCACATAACTTGCATTAAGATTATTCTCAGACAGCTTTATTGGATCCATCGTAAAAGTATATTCTGGAACAGAATCTGTTTGAGAAACATTTACGTTTATAACTCCAGGTATAGTCGACAAGATCGGCTTCAAATCACGAACAATAGAAGATAGTTTATCGAGATCATCACCAGAAACCTGAGCCTCAAAAGCAGAACCAGATGGAGGTCCACCAGCCAAAGTAGAAACTTGGATTTTCATTCCTTTTGACTTACTCTCAAGATCTTTTCTAATCGTATCTGCTAATTCATATGATTTTTGATTTCTATCTTTTGCTTCTTTGAGAGTAAGTGAAATAGATGCAAGATTTGAAGAACCAGAACCGGCTCCAAAACTTCCAGAATTTGCACTTGGTTGACCGATAATTGTAGCCATATTGGCAATATCTTTATATCCGAGCAATGCATTCTCTATTTCTGATGTTCTCTTGTCAGTCTCTGCTAGACTCGTTCCAACTGGTGTTCTTATATCGACGAAGACATAGTCACTATCTTGTATAGGGAAAAAGACACTTTTTACAAAACCGAGAGGGATAAGACTTACAGAAAAAACAAATAATGCAACAACGGATGACAAGACTACTCGTCTCCTCTTTTTATTTAATATATAATATCGAAAATATTTGTCATAAATAGGCAAGACTTTGTGAAAATCCAAAATACCATGG